>OY969788.1:0-107500 GCA_963703115.1 uncultured Alphaproteobacteria bacterium | reverse complement strand
TGAAGGTGCGGTAACACGCACTGGAGGCTCGAACCGATTAACGTTGAAAAGTTACCGGATGAGTTGTGTTTAGGGGTGAAAGGCCAATCAAGCCGGGAAATAGCTGGTTCTCCGCGAAAACTATTGAGGTAGTGCCTCGGATGTTTTCCTCAGGGGGTAGAGCACTGGATGGGCTAGGGGGTGCGCGAGATCTACCAAACCTAACCAAACTCCGAATACCTGAGAGTATAGTCCGGGAGACAGACGGCGGGTGCTAAGGTCCGTCGTCAAAAGGGAAACAGCCCTAACCTACAGCTAAGGTCCCCAAGTCATCACTAAGTGGGAAAGCATGTGGGAATCCCAAAACAACCAGGAGGTTGGCTTAGAAGCAGCCATCCTTTAAAGAAAGCGTAACAGCTCACTGGTCTAATTAAGGGTTCCTGCGGCGAAGATGTAACGGGGCTAAAGTGATGCACCGAAGCTTAGGGTTCGTATCTTACTGATCGAGCGGTAGCGGAGCGTTCTGTAAGTCAGTGAAGCCGAAGGGTAACCGACGGTGGAGATATCAGAAGTGCGAATGCTGACATGAGTAGCGATAAAGAGGGTGAGATGCCCTCTCGCCGAAAGCCCAAGGGTTCCTGCGCAAGGCTAATCCGCGCAGGGTGAGTTGGCCCCTAAGACGAGCCCGAAGGGGGTAGTCGATGGGAAACAGGTTAATATTCCTGTACCTGGTGGTGTGTGACGGATCTCGTAAGTCGTCAGTCCTTATTGGATTGGTATTGGCGGCGAAGAGGTTCCAGGAAATAGCCCCACCGTATAGACCGTACCCGAAACCGACACAGGTGGGCAGGTAGAGTATACCAAGGCGCTTGAGAGAAGGGTGTTGAAGGAACTCGGCAAATTGCCTCCGTACCTTCGGAAGAAGGAGGCCCCACGTTAAGGCAACTTTTCGTGGGGGGCACAGGCCAGGGGGTAGCGACTGTTTAACAAAAACACAGGGCTCTGCTAAGTCGGCTTCAAGACGACGTATAGGGTCTGACGCCTGCCCGGTGCCTGAAGGTTAAAAGGAGGTGTGCAAGCACCGAATTGAAGCCCAGGTAAACGGCGGCCGTAACTATAACGGTCCTAAGGTAGCGAAATTCCTTGTCGGGTAAGTTCCGACCTGCACGAATGGCGTAACGACTTCCCCACTGTCTCCAACACCTGCTCAGCGAAATTGAATTCTTCGTGAAGATGCGAAGTACCCGCGGTTAGACGGAAAGACCCCGTGCACCTTTACTGCAGCTTCAGAGTGGCTGTGGGAAACAATTGTGTAGAATAGGTGGGAGGCTTTGAAACATCGGCGCCAGCTGGTGTGGAGCCACAATGTGAAATACCACCCTGTTGTTTTCTATAGTCTAACCTCGCTCCGTTATCCGGATCAGGGACCCTCTGTGGCGGGTAGTTTGACTGGGGCGGTCGCCTCCTAAAGAGTAACGGAGGCGCGCGATGGTAGGCTCAGGACGGTTGGAAACCGTCTGTGAGAGTGCAATGGCATAAGCCTGCCTGACTGCGAGACTGACAAGTCGAGCAGAGACGAAAGTCGGTCATAGTGATCCGGTGGTCCCTCGTGGAAGGGCCATCGCTCAACGGATAAAAGGTACGCCGGGGATAACAGGCTGATAACCCCCAAGAGCTCATATCGACGGGGTTGTTTGGCACCTCGATGTCGGCTCATCACATCCTGGGGCTGGAGCAGGTCCCAAGGGTTTGGCTGTTCGCCAATTAAAGTGGTACGTGAGCTGGGTTCAGAACGTCGCGAGACAGTTTGGTCCCTATCTGCCGTGGGCGTCGAAATTTGAGAGGAGTTGACCCTAGTACGAGAGGACCGGGTTGAACATACCTCTGGTGGACCAGTCGTCGTGCCAACGGCGCAGCTGGGTAGCTATGTATGGACGGGATAACCGCTGAAAGCATCTAAGCGGGAAGCCTCCCTCAAGATAAGATTTCATCGAGCCGTGGAAGACCACCACGTTGATAGGCCGGGTGTGGAAGCGCAGTAATGCGTGGAGCTAACCGGTCCTAATTGCTCTGTTCGCGCTTGTAGAATCTGCACCATCATTGTCAGTCCTGATGATGTTGGCTGGTTCTCAGCTAGATAACGCCCAATATTGATTACAAAAATGCACGGTTTCTAGAATTCGATCCCGCAACGCCGGCTTCATAGCTTGGTGACCATAGCGTCTGTGCCCCACCCGATCCCATCCCGAACTCGGCCGTGAAACCAGACAGCGCCGATGGTACTTCAGCTTAAGCTGCGGAAGAGTAGGTCGTCGCCAGGCTTTGTAGCCGGCGTTTCGAGATCGAACCCATTCACATGTTACAAAAGCCGCTGCCAGGGCAACCTGAGCGGCGGCTTTCTTGTCTGGAGCGCTTGCGTTTCAGGCCCGAGCCACCAAATCAACACGCGGGAAGCGTGCCGGTTTGACGGCTCAGCTATGGTGACGCGGGGTGGAGCAGCCCGGTAGCTCGTCAGGCTCATAACCTGAAGGTCGTAGGTTCAAATCCTACCCCCGCAACCAGTCCATTTATTCTCCGCCCGGCTTCATGCCGCGGCGGTTTTTTTGTGTCCGAAATCCGGGTTCCAACGGCTGGACACCCTATGCCACGATCGCAATCATTAACCCTTCTGGCGCCGGCCGCGATCCCCTGCACCCGTTAATCGATTTCGTGATGTCCTGTGACCAAGTTTAACAATTTCTATCGATGAACCCATGGGTCTAAAGGTTCGCACGAACGGGAATTTTGAAAGGACTGGATAAATGGACGCGAAGACCGGCGAAATGGGCGGGTGCCCGATGGACCATGGCAAGGATGGCGGCCTTCGCGCGCTCCTGGGTCGAACCAACAAGGACTGGTGGCCGGAGATGCTGGCGACCGAAATCCTGAACCCCAACGGGCCGACCAACCCGCTCGGCACTGACTTCGACTATCCCGAGGCGTTCAAGAAGCTCGACTATCAGGCACTCAAGCAAGATCTTAATGCGCTGATGACCGACAGCCAGCCGTGGTGGCCGGCGGACTATGGCCACTACGGCCCGTTCTTCATTCGCATGGCGTGGCACGCGGCGGGCACCTATCGCACCGCAGATGGTCGCGGAGGAGCCAATAGCGGGCAGCAGCGCTTCGCCCCGCTCGATAGCTGGCCGGACAACGGCAATCTCGACAAGGCGCGCCGCTTGCTTTGGCCGATCAAGCAGAAATACGGCAATACGATCAGCTGGGCTGACCTGTTCATCCTCGCTGGCAACGTCGCGATCGAGAGCATGGGCGGCCCAGTATTCGGCTTTGGCGGGGGCCGTGCCGACGTGTTTGAGCCGGAGCGCGACATCTACTGGGGCTCGGAAGACAAATGGGTCAATGAGGGCGTTCAGACCCGCATCGCGCCGGAACATGGCATGGAAGTGCTAGAAGGTCCGCTGGCTGCGATCCAGATGGGGCTGATCTACGTCAATCCCGAAGGGCCAGGTGGCAATCCCGATCCGTTGCAGTCCGCACGTGACATGAAAGCGACGTTCGAGCGCATGGCGATGAACCATGAGGAAACAGTCGCGCTGACCGCCGGCGGTCATACCTTTGGCAAGGCTCACGGCAACGGCGACCCATCGACGCTTGGTAAGGCGCCGTCGGGCGGTGACCTTGCCGCTCAAGGCTTTGGCTGGGTCAGCGGCGAAGAACATGGCGGCCTTGGCGAGCATACCGTCACCAGCGGCATCGAAGGCAGCTGGGTGAATACGCCGACTGAATGGTCGCAAAACTATTTTCGGCTGTTGCTCGATTATGAATACGAACTTGTGAAATCGCCTGCCGGCGCCCAGCAGTGGCAACCGATCAATCAGCGCGAAGAGGATATGGCGCCGGCAGCGTGGGACCCCGACAAGAAGGTCCCGACGATGATGACCACCGCCGATATGGCGCTCAAGATGGACCCGGAATTTCGTGCCATCAGCGAGAAATTCCGCAACGACCATGACGCGTTCAAGGACGCGTTCGCGCGCGCATGGTTCAAGCTGACCCACCGCGACATGGGGCCCAAGGTCCGTTACCTTGGCCCCGAAGTCCCGGCCGAAGACCTCATCTGGCAGGACCCGATCCCGGCTGGCACGGAACCGTCGGACGCCGACGTCGCAGCGGTCAAGGCAAAGATCGCTGACAGCGGGCTGACCGTTAGCCAGCTGATCAAGACGGCCTGGGCCTCGGCCTCGACCTATCGCAAGTCCGATCATCGTGGCGGTGCCAATGGAGCGCGCGTCCGCCTTGCGCCGCAAAGGGACTGGGACGTCAACGAGCCTGAAATGCTTGCGAAGGTCCTCGACACGCTCGACGGCCTGCGCGGCAACCTCAGCATGGCAGATACGATCGTGCTGGGCGGCGTGGTGGGCCTGGCAAAGGCGATCAGGGATGGCGGTCACGACGTTGCGGTGCCGTTTATCGGCGGGCGCGGCGATGCCAGTCAGGAGCAGACCGACGCCGACAGCTTCGCCGTGATGGAGCCGGAGGCCGATGCCTTCCGCAACTATGTCGGGAAGAAAAAACTCGCTGTGAAGACCGAGGAAATGATGCTCGACCGTGCATCACTATTAGGTCTGTCGGTGCCCGAAATGATCGTTCTTATCGGCGGTCTTCGCGTGCTGGGCGCGAACCATGGTGAGCGCGGACACGGGCACTTTACCAAGCGTTCTGGCCAGCTCACCAACGATTTCTTCGTCAACCTTTATGACATGACCAATGTCTGGAAGTCGGTCGAAGGATCGGACGACGAGGAATATGTCGCGACCGACCGAAAGGGCGGTGGCGAAACGTGGCGCGCGACCAGGGCCGACCTCGTTTTCGGATCGAATGCCGAGTTGCGCGCGGTCGGCGAAGTCTATGCCCAAAAGGATGGTGAAGAAAAGTTCGTCAAGGACTTCGTCAAGGCATGGACAAAGGTGATGAACGCAGACCGATTCGACGTGAAGTAATCGAACGTCGCGATTATGACGAAGAGGGGCCGCCGAATTACGGCGGCCCCTTGACGTTTGAACGGCGCGCAGTCTTACAGGCCTGCTTACAGGCCGCACGCTACTGGGCGAAAAAGGGTCAGGGTGTTGGCGGCTCCGGATGGGCCGCCTTCCACTCCATCGCATTCAACACCCGGCGTTCGACCGAGGGATGGTCGTAGAAGATCATTTCCTCAAGCTTGCCGGGGCGCGGGTAGCGATATTCCGCGGTCTTGACGAGCGCAGTTGCAAGCGCATCGGGCCGGTTCTCCGTACGGAGGGAATAATCGTCGGCCTGCGCTTCATCGATCCGCACCAGCGTGTTCGTCAGCGGCATTGCAAGTGTTCCGAACAGCGAGGCCATGAACATCAACACCGGCAGTCCGCGCGGGTCGGCAAGTGGCGCATCGGTCCCGAAAGTTCGAGCGAACCAGGCGTAGGTTCGGTCGATCAGGAAAAAGACGATCGCAGCGATTAGCGCGATGATCGCTATCCCGATCCATACATGCTTGAGGACATAGTGGCCGATCTCGTGGCCGGTCACCGCGCGAACCTCGTCGAGCGAAGCGCCCTTCAGCGCGACGTCCGAAATCGCCACGCGCGCAGATCCTCCGATGCCGCTGACATTGGCGGTGAAGTTGTTTGACTGACGAGATCCGTCGAACACGAACACCTTGTTTTCGGGAATGCCGGCGCGCTTGGCCATGCCGCTTACGGCATCATTCACCTCGCCCGCAGGGATTGGGCGATACTGGTTGAAAATCGGTTCGATCAAGATTGGGGAGATCAGAAGCATGAAGGCCAGCAGCGCGGCCGCAAGCCCGCTGGTCCACAACCACCAGCGCCTTCCAGTCTTGCGCAGCAGCCAGTACATCGCGAGTGCGAACACGGCGAAAATAAAGGTGCCGATCAGCGCGCCGATCAGCGATTGCCCAAGCCAGTCGGAAAATGGCTGACTTGATCGCCCATACCCCTTTTCGCGCCACCATTCCGAATAGATGGTCCAAGGCAGGAAAAGGATTGAGCTTGCAAGCGAATAGACGACAGCGATGACCGCGACTGCGCGGTTGGGCCGCCCGCCAAATTGCGCCGCGACCTTGTCAAGGATTCCGGAACGGACAATCAGCCACGCGACCAGCGCGCCGATAACCAGGGCCCACAGGATCAGCCAGTGCCCGCCCACGGTGTAGTCGTGCGCTTTGTGCAGTTCGGCCGCGCCCAGGCCATCGATCATTCGCGCGGTTTCGACCTTTGGATCCATCGCCACTGCAAACCCCCTCATGTTCCTGCCATTGCTTGTGGCGTAGCATTCAGCGGCGCCATAGCAATGTTCGACCAACAGGCGGTCAGCGCTGTTCGAAGCCAGCAAGGCATTCGGCGACCCAGCGGCCGGCGACCAGCGCGCTCAGGTCGGTCGGATCAAGCGGCGGGTCCCATTCTGTAAGGTCAATAACCCGCACCTTCGGTTCGGCGGCAATGCGCCGGATCGCGGTGAAAAAATCCTGTGCCGGCATCCCGCCGGGCCGCGCCCCCGGAGCCCCCGGAAACTGGCTGCGGTCAACCACGTCAATGTCGCAATCGAGCAAGATGGACCGGCAATGCGCGACATGGGCAAGAGCGTCCTCGACGACAGAAATGATTCCGCGCTCACGCACCTCGCCCATGGTGATGACCCGGTTGCCTGCCTCAAGCGCGTCGTCGTGCATGGCTTTGGAATTGGCGAATGGGGCGAGCCCGACCTGTGCGATGTTGCTGCCGGGAAGCCCGTCCTCGATCAATGCTCGTACCGGGTTTCCATTTCCCAGCCCGCTGCCCGTTTCGCGCATGTCGAAATGGGCATCGAGGGTAATCAGCCCGACCTCCTCAAGCGGGCCCAGAGCGAGCACTCCGGGTCGGGTAACGGCGTTATTCCCGCCAACCAACAGGGTCAGCTGGTGACGCGCAAGGCTTTGCTCAACGGCTTCGCAGATCGGGGCGGTCGCCTGCTCGATCGTCATCCCGCCAATCGCGACATCGCCATGATCGGCGATCGCACTTCCAAGTTCACTGCGGGTGTCGATGTCATAGCGGCCGATCCGCTTCATAACGCTGCGTAGCGCGGCAGGAGCAAGGTCGCAGCGCCCCGGTGTGACCGAACCGGTCGAAAGCGGCGCACCGACCAATCCCAGCGGCGCCACGGCGTCGGGGCCATGCACAAGGTCGCCAAGATTGGGCCAGCTCATGCTTGACGGATAGCAGGATGGCCGCCCAAAGCCATAAGTCATGTGGGATCGCCTGCTTGTCGACTGTCGCATCGCGACGATGGTGCCCGCTCCCGGCAATCCATTGGGGATTCTGGACCATGGCGCGGTCGGGATTGTCGATGGCCGGATCGTCCGCGTAGGCAAGCGAACCGAACTCGCGGGGTTTCGCGCGCGTGAGGTCACCGCGCTTGGGGGCGCATGGCTCACTCCGGGCCTGATTGACTGTCACACTCACCTGATGTTTGGCGGCAACCGCGCCGACGAACATGCGATGCGTCGCGCAGGCGCGACTTACGAAGAGATTGCACGGTCGGGCGGAGGTATTGCCTCGACCGTTGCCAAGACCGCAGCGGCGAGCGACGACGAACTTCTGGCCAGCGCCCGGCGGCGGCTTTCGTCGCTGACCGACGGAGGCTGCACGACGGTCGAGGTGAAGACCGGGTACGGCCTCGATGTGAAGGCAGAGCTTCGCTTGCTCGACCTGGTGGTACGGCTCGGTAGCGAAGCCACGGCGCGGATCGTCCCGACCCTTCTTGCGCTTCACGCGATCCCGGCCGACCAGCGTGACCGGCGCGCGCATTTCCTGGCGGAGATCATTGACAAGCTGATCCCTGAGGCAGCCAAAACCGGCAAGGTGTCGGCGGTCGATGCGTATTGCGACACTATCGCCTTCACCCCCGACGAGGTTGAGCGCCTGTTCAAGTCCGCCGCCGCGCACGGTCTCAAGGTCCGCCTCCACGCCGAGCAATTGTCAAACCAGATGGGGGCAGCGCTGGCTGCGCAGTATCGCGCTTTGTCGGCCGACCACCTCGAGCATCTCGATGCCGAAGGAGCAGAGGCGATGGCCGCTGCGGGGACGGTCGCAGTCCTTCTCCCCGGGGCTTATTATGCGCTCAACGAGGAACGCAAACCGCCGGTGCAATTGCTGCGCGATGCAGGGGTGAGGATTGCAGTCGCAACCGATTGCAACCCGGGAACTTCGCCCTTGTTGTCGCCGACGCTGGCGATGAATATGGCTTGCACCTTGTTTGGCCTCACTCCCGAAGAAGCGCTGCTCGGAATGACCGCGAATGCGGCCCGCGCGCTCGGGCTTGAACGAAAGATTGGTACGATCGAAGCAGGCAAGGCCGCCGACCTGTGCGCTTGGGAACTCGAGAGCCTGGGCGAATTGGGTTACTGGATAGGACTTTCCGGGCCAGCGCGCAGGATGTTCGGTGGGGTCGATGTCTAGGCTCGCGGCCGGCCTCGTCGCGTTGGTCGCCGGGATCGGACTGGCCATGGAGTTGATCGCGAGCATCGCGGAGGACGGTTCACTGCTCGCGGCCCTGTGGAAGCTGTCAAACTATTTTACCATTCTGACAATGGTGCTGGTGATCGGCGTGTTTGCCGCCATCGCCAGCGGCAAGAGCGTTTCTGCGCTGGTCGTCGCCGGAACCACCTTGTCTGCAATTCTGGTCGGCGCGGTCTATGCAATCCTGCTGGCGGGAAGTGTCGATTTTCGCGGCCTCCACCTTCTTGCCGATCGGGTGATGCATTATGTGGTCCCGCCGCTGGTCGCCTGCTGGTGGCTTGGCTTTGCGCCCAAAGGCCAACTTCGATGGAGCGCCCCGCCCCTGATTGCTGCTTACCCGCTGGCCTATCTCGCTTATGCCTTGGTGCGCGGCAGCTTTACCCACCACTATGCTTATTTCTTCGTCGATCTTGATAGGTTCAGCGTAGCCCAAGTCGCGGCCTATTGTTCCACCATCGCGGCCGCCTTCATTCTGTTCGGCTACGCGATGGTCTGGGTCGACCGCCGCCTTGGCGCACGGGCCCCGGAACGCTAGGAGCGCGCCTCATGGACACTCCCCGCACCGAAGACCGGATCGACAACAGCCGCCGAATCAAGGCGCGCACCGGCCCCGAGAAAATCGCCAGGCACTGGACCACCGAAGCTGCGGTCCGGATGCTGATGAACAACCTCGACGACGAGGTCGCAGAGAACCCGCAGAGCCTGGTCGTCTATGGCGGGATCGGCCGCGCCGCGCGCAACTGGGCCTGTTATGACAAGATCGTCGAGGTGCTCGAGCGGCTAGACGATGACCAAACGCTGCTCGTCCAATCCGGCAAGCCAGTCGGTGTTTTCCAGACGCATAAAGACGCGCCCCGTGTGCTGATCGCGAACTCCAACCTCGTCCCCAAATGGGCGACGTGGGAGAAGTTCAACGAACTCGATCGCAAGGGACTGATGATGTACGGCCAGATGACCGCCGGAAGCTGGATCTACATCGGCAGCCAGGGCATCGTCCAAGGCACCTACGAAACATTCGCGGAGATGGGCCGCCAGCATTTCGGCGGCGACCTTAGCGGCAAGTGGGTATTGACTGCGGGGCTCGGCGGGATGGGCGGCGCGCAGCCGCTTGCAGCGGTGATGGCGGGCGCGCACTGCATCGCGATCGAAGTCCAGGAAAGCTCGATCCAGAAGCGGCTTGAGACCCGCTACCTCGACCACCGTGCTGAAAGCATCGACGAAGCGCTGGAAATCATCCGCGCCGCAAGCGAGCCGACTAGCGTCGGCGTGCTTGGTAATGCTGCTGAAATCCTGCCTGACATGGTCGCACGCGGCATTCGCCCCGACGCGGTGACCGACCAAACTAGCGCACATGACCCGGCCAACGGTTATTGTCCGGCCGGTTGGAGCGTCGCGAAATGGATGGACCAGCGGGAAAAAGATCCTGCGGCGGTGGCGATTGCCGCGCGCCACTCGATGGCGCGGCACGTGGAAGCGATGCTCGCCTTCAAGGACTTGGGCATTCCTGTGTTCGATTATGGCAACAACATCCGTCAGGAGGCGTTCGACGACGGGGTTGCCCGCGCCTTCGACTTCCCGGGTTTCGTTCCGGCCTACGTCCGCCCATTGTTCTGCCGCGGCATCGGTCCGTTTCGCTGGGCAGCGCTGTCTGGTGATCCCGAAGACATCTACAAGACCGATGCCAAGGTGAAGGAGTTGATCCCGGACGATCCGCACCTCCACCGCTGGCTCGACATGGCCCGCGAACGGATCGCCTTCCAGGGCTTGCCAGCGCGTATTTGCTGGGTCGGTCTTGGTCAGCGCCACCGACTTGGGCTGGCCTTCAACGAAATGGTCGCTTCGGGCGAACTGAAGGCGCCGGTCGTGATCGGCCGCGATCATCTCGACAGTGGCAGCGTCGCCTCGCCCAACCGGGAAACGGAAAGCATGGCTGATGGCTCGGACGCGGTTTCCGACTGGCCGCTGTTAAATGCCCTTCTCAACACCGCTAGCGGGGCAACCTGGGTTTCACTTCATCACGGCGGAGGGGTCGGGATGGGCTATTCGCAGCATTCGGGAATGGTGATAGTCGCCGACGGCAGCGAAGACGCCGCGCGCCGTCTTGGGCGTGTATTGTGGAACGATCCCGCAACCGGCGTCATGCGCCACGCCGACGCCGGTTACGACATCGCGATCACATGCGCGAAGGAACAGGGCCTCGATCTGCCGATGGTCGGCTGATCAGGCGCTAGAGCTTCGAATCGACCTCGGCATATTTGTTGTCGACCCTGCCGCCTAGCGTTGCGAATGCGGCAATCGCAGCGACCGAGATCAGCGAGGCGACGAGGGCATATTCGATCGCACCCAGACCATTCCGGTCGGCGAATAGTTTGCGCAGGAAAAACATATCACCCCCATCTCGCAGGCCGTTAATCGTCGTTAATCGGGCGACGTGCAATTAGATTAACGCCTTACGGTAAACAAGTCGTTTACTCATTGCGTACCATCTATCTGGGCAGTGGCGTGCAAATCCACTAGAGCGCGCTTCATGCACCAAATCGACCCGTTGAGCATCGACCTCTCCACGCTTCGTGATCTGTGGAGCGGAGGAGAGTTTCGCCTCGACAAGGCAAGCATGGAGCGGATTGCGCGTTCGGCCGCCTCGGTCGAGCGCATCGTCGCAGCAGGCGAAACCGTTTACGGGGTGAACACCGGGTTCGGCTTGCTTGCCAATCAGTCGATCCCTGCCCAGCGCTTGGCCGAGCTTCAGCGCAACCTCATCTTGTCCCATAGCTGCGGCCTTGGCGAACCTTTGCCGCGGCACGTTGTCCGGCTGATGATCATCCTCAAGTTGCTCGGGCTCGGGCGCGGCTTTTCTGGTGTCCGGCCAGTGGTGATCGACGCGCTCCAGGCGCTGATCGATCATGATGCGATCCCGGTCGTTCCAAGTCAGGGCAGCGTCGGCGCCTCGGGCGATCTCGCGCCGCTCGCGCACCTCATCGCGGCGTTACTTGGCGAAGGGCGTGTGGATCTTGGCGGCACCATCATGGCGGCTTCGGATGCGCTCGCGGCAATTGGCCTTGCACCCCTCGTACTCGGTCCCAAGGAAGGCCTTGCGCTGATCAACGGCACGCAGGCGTCGACCGCAATCGCGCTCGACGCTCTGTTCTTGTCTGAGCGAGTGCTTGCCGCTGCGGTTGCTGCGGGGTCCTTGTCGGTCGACGCCCTGATGGGCTCGATCAAGCCGTTCGACCCGCGCCTTTCCGAAGTACGCGGGCAGCCCGGCCAAATCCGCATCGCCGCCGCGATCCGCGCCTTCCTCGACAGTTCGCCGATCGTCGCCAGCCATCATCGCTGTGGCCGGGTCCAGGATCCCTATAGTTTCCGCTGCCAACCGCAGGTGATGGGGGCAAGTCTCGATCTCCTCGCCAATGCCGCACGAACGCTGGTCATCGAAGCCGCTGCAGTGACCGACAACCCGATTGTCTTTGCCGACGAGGACAGCGCGATTTCGGGAGGCAATTTTCACGCCCAGCCGGTTGCCTTCGCCGGTGACTGCATCGCCATGGCCTTGTGCGAAATCGGCTCAATCAGCGAGCGGCGCACCAGTGTCCTGGTCGACCCGAAGATGAGTGGGCTGCCAGCCTTCCTGACCGATGATGGCGGAGTCAATTCAGGGCTGATGATCCCCCAGGTCACCGCCGCCGCTTTGGCTTCGGAGAACAAATCCCTGGCCTTTCCCGCCTCGGTTGATTCAATCCCCACCAGCGCTGGACAGGAAGATCATGTATCGATGGCGCCGATCGCCGCTCGTAAGGCGGCGCGGATCGCAGCCAATACGGCCGGGATTATCGCGGTTGAACTGATCGCTGCGGCTCAGGGGGTCGATTACCACGCGCCGCTGGCGACGTCCCCCGCGCTCATGGCCATTCACGCAAAGGTCCGCGCGATATCGCCGCATCTGGAAACCGACCGTTACTGGGCGGACGAGATGGCGGCGATCCAGGCCGCAGTGCTGGCGGGCGAATTCGGGACCTTTGACGCGATCGCCGACTAGCGCACGCGGTCCCAGGTCCGCGCCTTGCACAGCACGCCGAACAGGCAGCCACGCACCTTGATCTGGTTGCGGCCCGCCAACTCGATATTGCCATTGGCGTACATGTTGCGGTCGGCAAGGAAGACCCGCGCACGATAGCTCGACGGACCAGTCGGCTTGATGTCACGAATGAGCGTCGCACCGACCAGCTCGGTGCCGCTACCGCGCTGCGCCTTGGCTTGCTGTTTGGCGGAGGCGCGGGTGATCGTCCCGCACAGGGCCGCGCCGCACGGGGCAATCCTGATGGTCATGGACCCGTCGATCCATGTGCCTTCAAGGGGCTCGCGGGCGCTTACCGAAATAGGCGCAGCGAAGAGCGTCGCCGAAAGCGCGACAAGATAGAAAAAGTGTTTCATTGATAGATGCTTAGCCATGGTTTATGGCCAAATTGGCACGCCCAGATTACGCCCCGATGAACGGGACAATTGTCACGGGTTGGTGGCGGGGGCCTTTTCCCACACTTGCGAATCGCACATCAGTCCACCGAGTGCGCAGCCGGCGACCTTCAGGTGCTCCGCATCGATCAGCTGAATCTTTGCGGACACGCGCAGGTTCTGGTCGGGCACCCACAACCGGCCCTTCCATTTCGTTGCGCCACTGGGCGTCAAGTCGGTGAGAAGCGCGCTGCCGACCAGCGTGGGGTCGTGTTTGGCGGCATCCTGCTTAGCCTGCTCGGTCGCCCAGTCGACGATTCCGCAGCGCGTCGCTCCGCACGGGCTGATGCCGATGATCACGGTGCGATCCGGGTTGATCCAGCGCCCGTCGATCGAGCTTGCGGTCTGGGCCGAAGCCTGGGCAGCGAAGGCGGCCAGAAGTAAAGCAATTCTCTTCATTGGGTTCTCCCTCGTGCTCGATCCTAGGCCGGATCGGGCGTCAGTGGAAATCCCGGCTCTTGGGCAGGCAGTGGACATTGCGGGGATGGACCATCGGGCGGGGACGTGTGCTAGCCGGTGCCATTGCCCCGCCGCCATCGCCGCGGTTGATCACTGCGGGCATCGCCTCTTCGCTCAACTGGCGAAGCATCGCGCTATCGTCTTCAAGGCGGGCGGCGATGATATGGACTACCGCCTCGTCATGCTGGACGACGCCATGGACGACCATCAGCCGCGCGCCCATGACGATGCTGCGCTGGGCGGCAAAACGGTCCGGCCAGACGACGAGGTTGGCAACCCCGGTTTCGTCTTCAAGCGTGATGAAGCATACCCCCTTGGCCGACCCCGGGCGCTGGCGGATCAGCACCAGTCCGGCAAGGCTGACCTTTTGACCATAGCGAAGCGACCGCAGCCGGTCGGCCGTGACAAACCCGCGCGCCGCGTAATGATCGCGCAGAAACGCCATCGGATGGGCTTTCAGGGACAAGCGCGTGGTCTGATAGTCGTTCACGACATGCTCGGGCAGCGGCATTGCTGGGAGCATGACGGGTTTGGCCTCAGCGCCCTCGTCTCGCGCCTCGGCAGCAAGAAACAGTGGCAAATCTGGTGCTTGTTTGAGCGCCCGCGAATCCCACAAGGCCTGCCGCCGGTCCAGCCCCATCGAGCGGAAGGCATCCGCATTTGCCAAGCGCTGGATGGTCGCGACAGAGGCGCGACTGCGTTCCTTCAGGGCCTCGATATCGCGATAGGGATGCGCGCTGCGTGCAGCGACAATTTTCGCGCCTTCATCCATGCGTAGTCCGTCGACTTGTCTTAGCCCCAGCCGCACCGCTTTGCCGCAATCTTCCAGCGTACAGTCCCAGTCCGAGTGGTTCACGTCGACCGCAAGCACAGTGACCCCATGATCGCGCGCGTCGCGGACGATCTGGGCGGGCGCATAAAAGCCCATCGGCTGGCTGTTGAGCAACGCCGCGCAAAACGCCGCCGGGTAACGCCACTTGATCCAGCTCGACACATAAACGAGGTGGGCAAAGCTCGCCGCGTGGCTCTCGGGAAAGCCATATTCGCCAAAACCGCGGATCTGGTGAAAGCAGCGGGTCGCAAAATCGGGGTCGTAACCGCGGGCCACCATCCGCCCGACCATCTTGTCCTGTAAAAGATCGATCGTCCCCCGGCTGCGGAAGGTCGCCATTGCCTTGCGTAACTGATTGGCCTCGGCCGGGGTGAATTGCGCGGCATCGAGCGCGATTTTCATCGCCTGCTCCTGGAACACCGGAACACCCAGCGTTCGCGCCAGGATCCGCTCAAGTTCGTCGGGCGGACCGTGATCGGGATCGGGGCAGGGGAAGCACACCGCCTCCTTGCCCTGACGTCGCTTGAGGAAGGGGTGGACCATGTCGCCCTGGATCGGGCCCGGGCGCACGATCGCGACCTCGATCACAAGGTCATAGAATTCACGCGGGCGAAGGCGGGGCAGCATGTTCATCTGCGCCCTGCTCTCGACCTGGAACACGCCCAGCGAATCCCCTTCGCACAGCATATCGTAGACCGCCGGAATCTCGCGCGGGACGGTCGCCAGCTCGAACCGCTCCCCGTGGTGCCGTTCGATCAGGTTGAACGCCTTCCGGCAGCAGGTCAGCATTCCCAGCGCAAGTACGTCGATCTTGAGGATTCCCAGTTCCTCGATGTCGTCCTTGTCCCATTCGATGAAGGTGCGGTCGGGCATTGCGCCATTGCCCACCGGAACGGTCTCGACCAGCGGACGCTCGGTAAGGATGAACCCGCCGACGTGCTGCGACAAATGTCGCGGCATGCCGATCAGCTCCCGGGCAAGCAGAATCACTCGCTTCAAGTGCGGGTCGTCGACATCGAGCCCGGCCTCCGCCACCCGCTCCTCGGTGGTGCCTTCTTCCATGCTTCCCCAATGGGTCGCTGCGATCGCCCCGGTGACATCCTCGCTAAGGCCCATGACCTTGCCCACTTCGCGGATTGCCGAACGCGGGCGGTAATGGATGACCGTGGCCGCAATGCCCGCTCGGGTGCGGCCATATTTGGAATAGATGTGCTGGATCACTTCCTCGCGCCGCTCATGTTCGAAATCGACGTCGATGTCGGGCGGCTCCTTGCGTTCCTCGGAAATGAATCGCTCGAACAGCAGGTCGCTGGTCGCCGGATCGACCGCCGTGATACCAAGCGCATAGCAGACCGCGCTGTTCGCGGCGCTCCCGCGCCCCTGGCAAAGGATCGGCGGATTCAGGCTGCGCGCGAAAGCGACGATGTCATGAACGGTCAGGAAATAGCGCGCGAAGTCCAGTTTCTCGATCAGCGCCAGCTCATGTCGCAGCTGCTTGTCGACCTTGGCCGGGACCCCGTCGGGCCAGCGGCTCCGGGCCCCCTGCCATGTCAGATGCTCGAGGTAGTCCTGGGGCGAGCGCCCTTGCGGGACGCTTTCGCGCGGATATTCGTATTTCAGCTCATCAAGGCTGAAGTGAAGCGCATCGGCAAACGCGCGGGTGGCGGCAATCGCGTGTGGCCAGCGCGAAAACAGTCGCGCCATTTCGACCGGCCCCTTCAGGTGCTTTTCGCCATTGGGGTTGAGGAGGTATCCCGCGCGCTCCAGCGTCACTTTCTCGCGGATACAGGTCATCACGTCCTGCAACGGGCGGCGTTCGGGCGCATGATAGTGAACGTCATTGGAGGCAAGGATGACGCAGCCCTGGGCGCGGGCGATGCGGTCAAGACGCTCAATCCGTTCAAGATCGTCGCCGCGATAACAGTGGAAGGCAGCGACATGGCGAAGCGCGGGAAGCGCGGCCTTCACCCGTGCAAGGCCCTGGGCGACCCCCTCCAGCGCTTCGTTCGGCCAGTAGATGAAGGCGATTCCTTCGGCATAGCGCCCGACTTCTTCAAGGGTCAGGTGGCACGCGCCCTTGTCGGACCGCATCTTGCCCACGCTCAGCAGGGTCGAAAGCCGGCCATAGCCATCGCGGTCCTTTGGGTAGGCGAGCAGGCTGGTGCCATCTGCAAGGTCGAGACGGCAGCCGACCAGCGGGGTCAGCCCCGCGCCCCTGGCGGCACTATGCATCCGCACCACCCCGGCCAGCGTGTTGCGATCCGCAATCCCGATTGCATCCATGCCAAGGTCCAGCGCGCCAAGTACCAACTCGATCGCGTCGGACGCCCCGCGCAGGAAGGAAAAGGGACTGGAAATGCCAAGCTCGACAAAATCGGCGCGGGCAAGGCCGGGGGGCGGTCCTTCCTCCAGCACCAGCTTGCGGCGGGAAAATCCGGTATATTCGGGCATCAAACGAACAGGCCGTGGATGAACCAGGCGGGCGCGCCGCCGCGACCGTCGCCAATCAACCCCTGGCGAAAAATCCAGTAGCGGCGGCCGGCCTGGTCCTCGACCCGGTAATAGTCGCGCAGCCGCGCGGTCGAGCGTTCGCGCCACCATTCGGGCGCGATCCGTTCGGGCCCAGCGACCCGGGCGATGTCATGCACCGCGCGCCGCCACACGAACCGCCGGGGAAGACCTTCGGGGGTTGCATAGATGACCGCAATCGCCTCGGGCCGGTCGAGCAGGCGCTGGGGGCGCAGGGGCCGGATGGGCCGGGATTCCGGCTGGGGCGCGGCCAATGCGGCTTGCCACCCGCTGGCGCGTTCGGGGACATGGCTTTGCCGGGCTATCGGGCGGCGCACGCAATCGGCGCCAAGCTTGACCGACAGCCGGTCGATGAGCCGCGCAATGTCGCGGGCTCCGGAAAAGTCCTCGACGAGGCTGTCCTGTGCCGCGCCAAGCCCTTCGCTCCAATCGGCCACCAGCACGAACGCGTCGAACCCGAAACCGGGATCGAGGCGTGCCGCCTTGTCGGCCAGCAGGCGCTTGAGATGCGCGGGATCGCGGCTGGCGATCGCGGTCATGACCGAAACACAGTGCGTGGTGGCGTCGACGCGAAAGCCGGTCAGCGACAATTGTCGCGCGCCCAGCTTGCGCGCCTCAAGCTCGCGCACCAGCCGGGGGACAAGGATGTCGAGCGCCTGTGGCCCGGCAACGGGATCGATGACCGGCTCTTCCAGCCGAAGCGCGGCGCGCGGCGGCCGGTTGGCGGGGGTCGCGGTCAGCGGCTCGGCCTTTCGGCCCAGTGCACGGTCGAGCGCGTCCAAGGGGTTGTCCCCGTCGCGGAAGCGCCGGGCAAGGCTTCGCCGCTCAACCCCGGCAAGCGCACCGATGGTCTTGAGCCCCAACCGTTCCAGGGTCCGCGTGGCGAGCGGGGACAGGCGCAAGGCGGCGACGGGTAAGTCGGCGAGCGCCGGAGCCGCCCTCTCACTGACGATTGCGCCGGGGGTAAACCGCGCCAGCGCCCAGGCGGCGAGCGGGGTCGGCGCGATTGCGGTTAGGGCCGCAAAGCCCGTCCGGGCGAAACAGTTGCGAACATCCTCAAGCAGGCCTTGCTCGCCGCCGAACAGATGCGCCGCCCCGGTAACGTCGAGTCTCAGTCCGTCGTCTCCATCGATCTCGACCAGCGGCGACCAGCGTTGTGCCCAGCGCGCCATATCGGCCAGCAGCAAGGTTTCCCCGGCAAGATCGGCGGGCATGACCTGGAGCGCCGGGTTCAAGGCGCGCGCATCCGTCAGCCGCATGCCGCGCCTTGCGCCGTCGACGAGTGCCGCGGAATTCACCGCATGAACGAGCGGTCCGGCGGCGTCTTCAATGACTAGCGCGAGGGGCTTTTCAGGCGGGAAATCGCGCGCGGCCGGGCACCGCGACCAATGCTCCATTGCCAGATTGCCCAACGCGATGGCCAGGATCCGCTGGTCGGTGCGCCTCATCGACCAGCCGCCATTGCCCCGGCGGTCCGAAGCGCGATCGGAACAGCTCCGCCTGCCAGCCGGGCGCGCCGGGCGCCTTGGGGTCGAAGGGATTGGCAAGGCTCGGCGCACTGTCCAGCCGCCAGCGCTGCCGCGCGCCCGACAAATTGGCACTGCCCCCCAGCCGCACCAGCCAGCAGGGAACGCCGTCGCGTTCGGCGGCGACTGCAAGCCGCCGGGTCGCAGTGAAATCGAGCGCTGCCGGGTCGCCCCACAATTCGCCGACGACAAGGGAAAGTGCAGCGCATCTCAACCCCTCTTCCATCGCCCACAGCACCGACCGTGAATCGCGCGCCTCGACATGGATGAGCTCGCCAAGCCCGAGTCCCGGGGGGTGGATCCGCCCCGCTTCGATGATCGCCATGCGCTCCTGCACCCACAGCACCGGTCCTTGCGGGCGTTGCCGCGCAAGCAGGAACCCGGCCCAGCCGGCATCGCGGGGATGGACCGCGAACAGCTCACACAGGCTTGGCGAAGGCATAAGCGCAACCGCACCCGCCGCGCGGATTTCAGCGGAGAAATCCGACGCGTCGTCATTTGCCTGGCGCGCCTTATCGGCGGCGCCGGCAGCCAGGAAAGAACGGCTTGCCACACGACTCACAACCATTTGTTCTACGTTTGTTCTACTTGTCGCGAGTCAGGCCACGGAGTCAATGGGGCGGACTCAATCAGACTAGAAGGCCGTCCGCTCTCGACCCATTGCGGACGCTGGACCTAAATGCGAGGATGCACTGATGCGGCCTGTTTTCATGATTCTTGCGGTGATTACGGTGGCAAGTTGCGCCTCGTATCGAGGCGAGAGCCAATCAGCGTTGATGGATGAGATCGAGAATTCGATACACTTACCAGCCGGAGCGGGGCCGATAGAAAGTTATGCGCGCTATTACACTGAGCACGAAGGATCGGTATATGGAGCCTACACAAGAGAAATAGAAGCCTCCAGGCCTTCCGATTATGGATGCGAAAACATGCAATTGGACGGCAGCTCGACGCCCGTCGCCTGTCCTGCGCTAGCTGATGCTCGACCCGGCCAAAGGCGGTGGGTGAACTTCGAAGACTATCCCGCCGTCGCAGGTGAGGACTGCGCAGCAATTCAGCTCCAGTTTGATCTCCGGACGAGAAAAATTACGAGCCTCGAATGCGTCCAGCCGCAATATTGATGTTCTCGTCAATTTAGTCTTCCTGCAGCCCTAATCACCGAACGTCCGCTTTCCACCCTTAGCGGACCTCCGCTCCTACCCGCTGATCTTTTAGAAAACGTCCAATCTCCCCGGCGATCGCGCGCCCCGCACTGCGCGATACGCCGAACGCCATGTGGCGATAGGGAAGCTCGACTGCCTCGTCGCGCTCGCCCGGTTCACCCATTGCTGCAAGCGGCGCGACCAGCCCATCCTTTCGCGACCAGATCGCAAGCGTCGGCACCGGGGGCTTGGCAGTGATCCGCGGTAACGGGGGATTGTCGACTTTGTGACCCGCGACCCACTCATACAGCCGCCAGACGTTGTTGAGCCGGGGGTCGCCCGAAAAGGGTGAGCCAAGAGTCACCACCGCGCGCACTCGGTCGGGGGCGGCGCGGGCAAGCTCGCGCGCGAACAGCCCGCCCAGACTCCAGCCAACCAGCAAGACCTTGCGGCCATCGCTGACCTCATCGAGGCGGCGTTCAAGCCGTTCAAGCGTGTCCTCGCGCGCGCCCTTGTTCCATCCCATCGCCCAAGGGTAGGTGCGAAAGCCCGCCTCACCCAGTGCATCGCGCAGCGCGATCACCGTTCGGTCAGTGGCAAGGAAGCCGGGCAGGACAAGCGCCGGGACACCATCTTCGGGTCCGCGTGGCCCGTTATGGCCGATACCGTTGAAAATGCGCGGGACGAACGCAATAGCTTCGCTCAGCCTCGCCCGGAGGCCGGGGATTGCAGTCTCGTCGAACTCCTCGCTCAGAGGTATTCGCCCCCCATCAATTCCTGCATCGCAGGCGGCAATTTCACCCGTCCGTCAGCGGTCTGGTGATTTTCCAGGAACGGGACGAGGATGCGCGGGGATGCAAGCGCGGTATTATTGAGGGTGTGGGCGAACCGCACCTTGCCGTCAGCACCCCGGTAACGCAGGTTGGCGCGGCGCGCCTGCCAGTCGTGCAGCGTCGAGCAACTGTGCGTCTCGCGATATTTATTGAGGCTCGGCACCCAGCTTTCGATGTCGTTCATTCGAAACTTGCCCAGCCCCATGTCGCCGGTTGACGTTTCGATCACCTGATAGGGAATGCCGAGGTCCTTGAGCAGGCTCTCGGCAAGCCCAAGCAGCCTTGCGTGCCACTCGGCAGATTGGGCCTCGTCGGCTTCGCACAGCACATATTGCTCGACCTTGGCGAACTGGTGGACCCGAAGCAGCCCGCGCACGTCCTTGCCCGCGCTTCCTGCTTCGCGGCGAAAGCAGGGCGAGAAGCCGGCATAGAGGATCGGTAACTTGTCGGCCTCGATGATCTCGCCCGAATGAAGGCTGGTCAGCGCAACCTCGGCGGTTCCGGCAAGCCACAGATCGTCGTTGGGAAGCTGGTAAGTCTCTTCCTTGTGACCGGGGAACTGGCCTTGGTTCAGGAACGCCTGCTCACGCGCAATCGCTGGAACGGTGATCGGGGTGAAGCCGCTATCGGCGACCTTGCCGAGCGCCCAGCCCATCAGCTTGGTCTCGAGCAACGCGAGGCGGCCCTTGAGGCAATAGGTCCGGCTTCCCGACACCTGGGTGATCCGCGACAGGTCGGCCCAGTCGTTCTTCTCGATCAGCGCGACATGGTCGAGCGGCTCGAAATCGAATTGCGGGACCGCGCCTTCGGTACGGATCACGACATTGCTATGTTCGTCCGGCCCGACCGGCGCACCTTCGAAGGGGACGCCGGGCAAGCGCATCAGCAGTGCCTGGACGGTTTCGACCTTATTCGCGAGCTGTTCTTCAAGTGCGCCCGCGCTGGCGCCCGCTTCCTTCGCCTTGCTGCCAAGCTCGGCGCGCTGTTCCGGGGTTGCGTCCTTGAACTTCGCGCTCATCGCATTGCGCTCGGCGCGCAGCTCGTCGATCCGGGTCTTGAGACCGCGCACTTCAGAATCGAGGACGAGCAGGCTGTCGAGGTCGATATCGACCCCCTTGTCTCGGATTGCGCGCTCGACATCGGCGCGATTGGTCTTGATGAAGTCGATGCTCAGCATGGCCCGCTCCCTGCGCGAAAGGCAGCAGCCTTGCAAGGGTGGCGGACCCTTGCGGGGGCTGCGCTTTGCCGCCAAAGCCTGCTCATGTCCTCTGGTCTCCTCGCCCTCCTTGATGATGTCGCAACCATTGCCAAGCTCGCCGCTGCCTCGCTCGACGATGTCGGCGCAGCAGCGGGCAAGGCAGGGACCAAGGCGGCGGGCGTAGTTATCGACGATACCGCGGTTACCCCGCGCTATGTCACCGGCCTTGCGCCGGAACGCGAACTGCCGATTATTGCCAAGATCGCGCGCGGCTCGATCTTTAACAAGATCCTGCTGCTGCTTCCCGCGGCCATGCTGCTGAACGCATTCGCGCCGTTCCTGATTACCCCCATCCTGATGCTCGGGGGATCCTATCTGGCCTTCGAGGCAATGGAAAAGATCGCGGAGGTCATCCTTCACGATAACCACCACGAGGAACAGTTGGTCGACGCGATGGTCGATCCTCAGGCGCTTGAGGAATTGCAGGTCAAGGGAGCGGTTCGGACCGACCTCATCTTATCGGCGGAGATCATGGCGATCGCACTCGCCAGCCTTGAGGGATTAAGCTTCTGGGTCACTGGCGCCGCGCTGGTCGCGGTCGCGATCGGGATCACCGTCGGGGTCTATGGCGCGGTCGCGTTGATCGTGAAGCTCGACGACATCGG
Organism: uncultured Alphaproteobacteria bacterium; assembly: GCA_963703115.1. Taxonomy (GTDB): domain Bacteria; phylum Pseudomonadota; class Alphaproteobacteria; order Sphingomonadales; family Sphingomonadaceae; genus Sphingomicrobium. Next base: position 85,276 of record OY969788.1, on the reverse strand, counting down.
CCTCCACCTTGCCGAACAGGACAACGGGTGGAGCAGTTTCGGCAATTGGCTGGTGCACGTGGTGCCCACGTTGCTTGGCGCATTATCAAAGATCGGAACCGCGGCAATGTTGTGGGTGGGCGGCGGAATCCTTCTTCACGGCATGCATGAAATGCATATCCTGCCGCTGGTGCCGGACACGGTCCATCACTTGGCACTTGCAGCGGGTGCGCACAGCGGACCGCTGGGCGGCTTGGCCGAATGGACCGTCACCGCGCTTGGCGGCGCGCTGGTTGGTGCGGTGATCGGGACCTTGTTGGTGCTGATCGTGCGCCGCTTCCACCGTCACCCGGAAGACCTGATCGTCGACTGATCAGTCGAAGTGCAGTCGCCGGTATTTTCCCCGGAAATACAGCAAGGGGTCGAGCGAGGCATCAAAGCTGGCCTTCACCACTTCGCCGACCAGGATGTGGTGGTCGCCGCCATCGTGGACGGCGTGGGCCTTGCATTCAAATACCCCCAGCGAGGCTTCCAGGATCGGCGCACCCAATTCGCCGCGCGACCAAGGGGTTGCGCCGAAGCGGTCGGGGTGGCGGGTGGAAAAAGTGATCGATGCGGGCTGCTGGCCCGTGTGAAGGACGTTGATCGCGAACTCCTTGGCCTCGATCAAGGTACTGGCGCTCGCCGCCTGCTTGGCCAGACACACGAGGATTAGTGGCGGGTCGAGCGAGACCGAGGTGAAGCTGTTGACGGTCAGTCCCGCCGGTTTTCCCTTGGTGTCGAGACAGGTGACGACGGTAACACCGGTGGCGAAACAGCCCAGTGCATCGCGTAAGGTACGCGGGTCGTGCCCGCTGCGATATTCGCCCGTGTGCGCCCGATCAGCCATCGCGCCTGCTATACAGGGACCGGCCGCTCACTCAATCGCCAGCAAAGACCCGGGTGGTCAGGCCGCGCACTTCGGCAATCGTCTGTGCGACGCTTTCCGACACCAGGTAGCGGGGCTGGAAGGCGTCATGGCGATAAGCGGTGGCGATAGCCCGGTCGATTGAGAACAGCGGCCGTTCGACGGCGTCGCTTTCAAGGCTGAAGTGCGCTTCACCAAAGCTCGACGCCAGGCCGGCACCAAGGATCTTGAGCGCGCCGTCCTCCATCGCCAGCCCGAATTCGACGCTGTGCCAGTATAATCGCGCGGCGCACTCGCCCCGTCCGGCGGCAATCGCAGCCCGCCCCAAGTGACCGATGTGTCGCGTCATTTCGGCGAAATCGGGATCGGCCAGCATCGGGATATGGCCGAACAGGTCGTGAAAGCAGTCAGGCGCTTCAAGATAATCCAGTTCCGCGCGACGCCGGATGAAATTACCGACCGGGAAAACGCGCTCCGACAGCATTGCGAAAAATACCGGATCGGGGACCAGGCCGGGAACCGCGACGGTCCGCCAGCCGGTGCGCGGGGTCAGGATCGCATTCAATTCGCCAAGCTCGGGGACGCCCGGATGGTCGAGCCGCAGTAGGTCGATTCCGGCAAGAAACGGAGTGACCACCCGACTTCCCAGTAAGTTTAGCTGGCGGTCGAACAGCAGGTCCCAGACAAAATGGTCCTCGGCGGTGAATTCGTCCCAGCACTGCGCAACGCAATAATCCGACCAGTGTGCGTCCCCGGCTGGCGGGATTGGATCGTGGAACATGCAGGCTTCCTTTCACAGGCAATAAAAAACCCGCCGGGTAAGGGCGGGGTCGAGATTGGGTCATCGGTATGAACGATATGCGCGCGTCAGCGCCTCCCAACCTCGTCGGGATAATAATAAGTGCTGGCGATCGCGCGGTTCATGCGGGGCAGCATATCGCCCTTCACCGCTGAACGCCAGATGGCTAGGACCGAAGGGTGGATTTTCCCGAAAACTTCGATGCCATCGTGATCGGCGCCGGTGCGGCCGGGCTCCTGTGCGCCGCCACCGCCGGTCAACGCGGCCGCAACGTGGTGTTGCTCGATCACGCCGTAGAGCCCGGCAAGAAGATCCTCATCTCCGGCGGCGGGCGGTGCAATTTCACCAATGTCCGCGCAGAGCCGGCAAACTACATTTCCGCCAATCCGCATTTCATGAAGTCCGCGTTGCGCGGCTACACGCCCGCCGACTTCATCGCGCTGGTCGATGCACATGGCATAAGGTGGCACGAAAAGACCCTTGGCCAATTGTTCTGCGACGGAAGCTCCAAGCAGATCGTCGGCCTCCTCATGCGCGAATGCGGCAAGGGCTCGGTCAAGTTCGCCTTCGGCAAGCAGTATGAAGTCGAGCATCGCGACGGCCTGTTCCACGTCGGCGAGATCAGCGCCCCCAAGCTGGTGTTGGCGACGGGTGGCCTGTCGATCCCGAAATTGGGCGCCACCAGTTTTGCTTATGACGTTGCCCGCCGCTTCGGCCACAAGATCGTCGAGCCGCGCCCCGCGCTGGTTCCGCTGACGCTGTCGCGAGAAGAAGCACTGTTCAAGGACCTGTCAGGCGTGTCGACCGAGGTCGTCGCCCGCGCCGGGAAAACGGCGTTTCGCGAAGCGGCCCTCTTCACCCACCGCGGCCTGTCTGGCCCCGCGATCCTCCAGGTCTCGTCCTATTGGAAAAACGGCGGGGAGATCGGCATCGACTTCCTCCCCGATGCCCAGCGCGGCTGGCTCAAGGAGAAGAAGCGCAGCGACCCCAGGAGCCATTTCCGCACCGCGCTCACAGCCAGCCTCCCCGATCGCCTCGCCGACGCGTTGATTGACGATCTCGAATTTCGCGGCGACCTTGGCAACATTCCCGACAAGGCGCTGGACGAGGCCGAAGCACGCCTTGCCGACTGGCGCTTTACCCCGACCGGAAGCGAAGGCTTTGCCAAGGCCGAAGTCACCGTCGGCGGCATCTCCACCGAGCATCTGTCATCGAAAACGATGGAATCCACCCGCGTTTCCGGCCTTTACGTCATCGGCGAAGCGGTCGACGTCACCGGCTGGCTCGGCGGCTATAATTTCCAATGGGCGTGGGCCAGCGGCTATGCTGCGGGTCAAGCGATTTGAGCAAGCAAATGGGGGCTCCTTGCTACCCATTGCGAACACAATTATCGGACATTTGTCCCCAAGCAAAACTGCAAGAAGGGTGTTCGATGTCTTACGCCCATGCTGCCAAAACAGTCTTCATCAACATGCTCGGCACACTCGATCACCTCGTCGGCAAGGCCGAAGAGGCTGGGATGCACGATGAAGTGCTCGCAGAGAAACTCACAGATGACATGTTTCCCCTTGAATTGCAGTTTCGCGTTGCACTGAACCAGGTGTTATTGGCGCTAAATCAAGTCGCTGGGAAAGCAGTTCCGCTCGAAGAGGCTCCATACCGATCGCTTGCCGAAGTGCGCAGAGGCATTGCCGAAGTTCGCTCGCAGATCGAGCAAGTAGACCCAGAAGAATGGTTGGAGTCACATGAATTCGTCGATCTAAGATTGCCGAACGGAGTGCGCTTTTTAATGTCGTCGGAAGATGACATTCAGGACTGGATTTTACCCAACTTCTATTTTCATGTGACGATGGCTTATGCGTTGCTGCGCAACGCGGGGTTAGAAGTGGGCAAGATGGATTTCCTGCCGCATATGGGCCGCCATAAGGTGCCAGAAGCCGACTAATCGAAACACCGCATTCTATGTCCGCGTACCAACCTTATCGAACGCTTCCCAGTATCGCGTCTATCGCCTCGGCAAGCGCCATATCCCGCGCCGTCACGCCGCCCGCATCGTGGCTGGTGAGGCGGAAGTCGACCTTGTTCCAAACAGACGTAAACTCCGGATGGTGATCCACTTTCTCAGCGTGCATTGCGACGCGGGTAAGGAAGGCGAAGGCCTCGGAGAAATCCTTGAACTTGATCGTTCTTAGGATGGCCTTGCCATCGTCGCTCATGCGCCAGCCGGTTGGAATATCGCTCATTGCGCGACCCTAGGCGTCCTTGCAAACCTTGAAAAGCGCGGGCCATCAGCGCAGGGAAGCGCCAACAAGGAGAGACCTTTTCATGGCTAGTACCGCTGACCATAAGCCCGCCATCGACCTTGGCCCGCTGGGCCTTGAGAACCCGATGGGTACCGACGGATTCGAATTCGTCGAATATACCGCGCCGGACATCAACCTTTTGCGCGACCTGTTTTCCAAGATGGGCTTCCCCGAAGTCGCGCGCCACAAGTCAAAGGATGTCACGCTCCACCGCCAAGGCGATTGCAATTTCATCATCAACGCCGAGCCTGGTTCCTACGCCGATCATTACGCCAAAGCGCACGGCCCATCGGCCTGCGCGATGGCCTTTCGCGTGAAAGATGCCAAGGCCGCGCACGAACGCGCGCTCAAGCTTGGGGCCACCAATGTTGAGCACGCCCGCGGCGATGGCGAACTCGACATTCCCGCGATCGAGGGCATCGGCGGATCGCGCCTGTTCTTCGTCGACACCTATGGCGAGAAGGGCAGCATCTACGACACTGATTTCAATTTTCACGACGACTGGAAAGAGCGTGAGGCCGCAGCCGACAGCAAGCTGACTTACGTCGATCACCTCACCCACAACGTCAATCGCGGCAACATGGCGACGTGGGCCGACTTCTATGAACGGCTCTTCAACTTCCGCGAGATCCGCTATTTCGACATTGAGGGAAAGGTTACCGGCCTGTTCTCAAAGGCGATGACAAGCCCGTGCGGCAAAATCCGCATTCCGTTGAACGAGAGCCAGGACGACAAGAGCCAGATCGAGGAATTCCTGCGCGAATATAAGGGCGAGGGGATCCAGCACATCGCGCTTGGCTCGAACGACATCTACACGTCGGTCGACATTCTGCGCGGCCGCGGGGTGCCGTTCCAGGACACTCCAGACACTTATTACGAAATGCTTCCGGACCGCATCCAGGGGCATGATGAAGACATTGCCGAACTTGAAAAGCGGCACATCCTGATGGATGGCGCGCCAACCGAGGGCCAGGGCCTGTTGCTGCAGATATTCACCCAGAACGTGATCGGGCCGATTTTCTTCGAGATTATCCAGCGCAAGGGCAATGAGGGATTCGGCGAAGGCAATTTCAAAGCCCTGTTCGAAAGCATCGAACTCGACCAGATGCGTCGCGGCGTGATCTGATCTGACGATGAAGCAGGCCTATATCTGCGACGCCGTCCGTACCCCGATCGGCCGGTACGGCGGCGCACTGTCTTCGGTCCGCGCCGATGATCTTGCGGCAATCCCATTGAAAGCGCTGATGGACCGAAATCCGTCGGTCGACTGGGATAAGCTCGATGACGTGCTGATCGGTTGTGCCAACCAGGCGGGGGAGGATAACCGCAATCTTGCGCGCATGGCCTCGCTTCTTGCAGGCTTGCCGCAAGCTGCGGGCGGCGTAACCTTGAACCGCCTTTGCGGGTCGGGCCTTGATGCGGTGGCGATGGCGGCGCGCGCGATTCGCGGCGGCGACATGGACCTGCTCATCGCGGGCGGAAGCGAAAGCATGAGCCGCGCCCCGTTCGTCATGCCAAAGGCGACCAGCGCATTCGACCGCAACGCCGAAATCTACGACACCACGATTGGCTGGCGCTTCGTCAATCCGAAACTCAAGGGTGTTTATGGCGATGACACGATGCCCAGCACGGCGGAAAACGTCGCCGAAAAATTCGCCATCAGCCGCGCCGACCAGGACGCGTTTGCGTTGCGCAGCCAGGAAAAGACTGCTGCGGCACAGGCCAACGGCCGCCTCGCTGCGGAAATAACGCCTGTTGATATTCCACAACGCAAGGGCGACCCGGCGGTGGTTGATAAAGACGAACATCCGCGCCTTTCAAGCCTTGAGAAGCTGGCATCCCTGAAACCGATCGTTCGGCCCGACGGCACCGTGACGGCGGGCAACGCCAGCGGTGTGAACGACGGTGCGGCGGCAATGATTGTCGCCTGCGAAGAAACCGCACGGGCAAACGGCCTGACGCCGCGGGCACGTATCCTGGGCGCGGCAGTTGCCGGCGTTCCCCCGCGGATCATGGGCATCGGTCCGGCTCCGGCGAGTGAAAAACTGCTCGCTCGGCTTGGCCTCACCTTCGAGCAGATCGACGTCATCGAACTCAATGAGGCATTCGCCGCGCAAGGCCTTGCCGTCCTTCGCCAACTCGGCCTTCAGGACGACGACCCGCGGGTCAATCCCAATGGCGGGGCGATTGCGCTTGGTCACCCGCTTGGCATGTCGGGCGCGCGGCTTGCGATGACTGCGACCGAAGAACTGCAGCGCACCGGCGGTACCTTTGCCTTGTGCACGATGTGCATCGGCGTGGGCCAGGGAATCGCGCTGGTGATCGAACGGGTGTAGACGGGTCGGCGTGACCCAGACCACTAAGCTCGACACGCAGGCGATCATGACGGTGCTTGCGCATGTTCCGGACCCCGAGATCCCGGTCGTCAACATCGTCGACCTGGGCATCGTACGGGGGATTGTTGCCGACCCGCCCCGGGTATTGGTGTCGCCCACTTATACCGGCTGTCCGGCAACCATCGCGATCGAGCAATCGATCCGCCTCGCGCTCGACGCGGCCGGCTATGAGGATGTCGGGATTGAGCGGCAATTGTTCCCGCCGTGGACGACTGAGTGGATCAGCGATGCCGGACGCAAGGCGCTGCTGGACTATGGGATTGCCCCGCCGTCCGAAGCGCGCACTGCTACCTGTCCGCGCTGCAGCTCTCTCAATACCGAGGAAGTAAGCCGGTTCGGCGCCACCCCGTGCAAGGCGCAATGGCGTTGCCGCGATTGCCTGGAGCCGTTCGACCGCTTCAAATGTCACTGAATGCTTCGTCCCGGGGGTTGAGGAAAATCGTAACGGAGGCTTAAAGACCTTTATCTCGTTTGCGTATCAAAGGGAGAGTGGGTGGTGAGTGCGTTTGAATCAGCCTCAAGGCTGGATTGGGATCAGGCGTTTGCCGGCAACCGGCTGCTAGCGACCTTCTCGCCCGAAGCCCGCGCCCTGCTCGAACCTTATGGCGAGTTGTGCGAACTGAAACCCGGCGACATTGTCTTCGATCGTGGACAGCCGGTGGAGAATTCGCTTTTCCCGATCCACAAGACGATGGTGTCGCTATCCGTCGAACTGGCCGGCGGCCGCAAGGTCGAGGTCGCATCAATCGGCCGCGAGGGCGCGGTTGGCGGGATCATCTCATGTGGCCACGTGCCCGCTTTTTCGCGTTCCGAAGTGCTGGTCGGCGGTCCCGCCATGCGCCTGCCGATGGACAAGCTGGAAGCGGCCAAGAAGGGATCGCCATTCGTCGGCAACATCTTTTGCCGGTTTGCCGACTATCTCCTCGCGCAGGTCATGCAGTCGGTGGCGTGCAATGCCTTTCATTCGATTCCCGAGCGCGCTGCGCGCTGGTTGCTGCTTGCGCAGGATCGCGCGGGCGACCGCCTGGAACTGACCCAGGAAAGCTTTGCCGACTTGCTTGGCGTTCAGCGCACCACCGTTAACGCCGTGATCAAGCAGTTGCAGGACGAACAGCTCGTCGCGACCAGTCGCGGCGTGGTCCGCGTGACCGATCGAATCGGCCTAAAGCGGCGGAGCTGCGAATGCTATTCCAAGCTGGAAGATTTCTTCGCCGAATTGATCGGCTCGACCGGTGCCGGCGCTCCCGGCATCGGCTGCGAAGATTAGACAAGCCGCCAGCGCAAGGTTTCGCCGGCGTGGAAGGGGACGGTTGCCTCCTCGCCCGCGCCGATCATTTCCGGCACCGCCTGCAGATTCCCTCGTCAGCGTGACCGTCCCCTCGTTCGGTGGCAGGCCATAGAACGCTGGCCCGTCGAGCGACGCGAAGGCTTCGAATTGATCGAGCGCGCCCATGTCCTCGAACGCGCTGGCATAGCTTTCGAGCGCGAATGGCGCATTGAAAATTCCCGCGCACCCGCACGCTGACTCCTTCGCATCAAGCGCGTGAGGCGCGCTGTCGGTGCCAAGGAAAAATTTGCCCTTGCCGGACGAGGCGGCGGCGCGGATCGCTTGACGGTGCGCTTCGCGCTTTGCGACCGGAAGGCAATAAAAGTGCGGCCTCAACCCCCCAACGAACAATGCGTTGCGGTTGATCATCAGGTGGTGGGGAGTAATCGTTGCGGCGATGTTGGGGCCGCTGTCGACGACGAAATCCGCCGCATCCGCAGTGGTGATATGCTCGAACACGATCTTGAGTCCGGGAAAGTCACGCGCCAAGGGCTCTAGCACCCGCTCGATAAACACTGCCTCGCGATCGAAAATGTCGATGTCGGGGTCGGTCACCTCACCGTGGACGCACAACACCATCCCTGCCTTTTGCATCACCTCAAGCGCGGGGAAGATGTTGCGCACGTCGGTTACCCCGAACGCGCTGTTGGTGGTGGCGTTGGCAGGGTAAAGTTTGGCGGCGATCCAAACGCCCTCGTCCAACCCACGTCGAAGCTCCCCCGGCGACGCTTCGTCGGTCAGATAGCACGTCATCAACGGTGTGAAGCCCGGACCCGTCGCTGCGATGATCCGTTCGCGGTAAGCGCTCGCTGCAGCGACCGTAGTTATCGGCTCCCTAAGGTTGGGCATGACGATCGCCCGGGCGAATTGGCGGGCCGTGAACGGGGCAACTGCCTTGAGCATTGCCCCGTCGCGCAAATGAACATGCCAGTCATCGGGACGGCGGAAGGTGATTGTATCGGGCACCTTGGCTCCTTAGCTAAAGGCCATGCCCGCGACCACCCTCACCGATCGAGCTCTCATCCGGCTGTCCGGGGATGACGTTGCGGGCTTCGTCCAGGGGCTTGTGACCGGCGACGTCAACGGCGCTCCGCCAATGTGGAGCGCGTTGCTCACACCCCAGGGAAAGGTGATTGCCGACTTCTTCATCTGGAAGGACCGCGACGATATTGTCCTCGACTGCGCCGACCTTGAAGTCGAACCGCTGATCCAGCGCCTGTCGCTATACCGGTTGCGTCGGGCGATCACGATCGAGCGTGAGCCGGCGCTTGCAGTTCACTGGGCGCCGGACGGGGATCTGGGCCACCCCGACCCGCGCCTGCCCGCGCTTGGCCGCCGTTGGCTCGACCCTGCAGGCACACCTGCGACCGGCTATCTTGAACACCGCCTCCGCCTCGGCGTGTGCGAGGGCAGGGCCGAACTCGGCGATCTCCTGTGGCTTGAATGCAATGCCGTCGAACTCAATGGAGTGAGCTTTGCCAAGGGCTGTTTCGTCGGTCAGGAAAATACCGCCCGGATGAACTGGCGCAGCAAGGTCAATCGCAGGCTATTCGTATGCCGGGGCGATGCCGATGCGTCGAAGGGTGAACGGATCGCCTATACCGACCTGGGGCTGAAGGTCGTCCATGCGCGTATCGACGCGATCCCCGACACCGCGATCATCCCCGACTGGCTGAAGCCCTCGCTCACCAGCTAGCACCATCCACTTCGATGATTGGCAGGGTCGCTGCGAAATCGGGGTCCAGCAACCGCGCGTTGACCCCCATTCGGTCCGGGCGCGCTTGGCCGGGGTAAGGCCAGTCGTCAAGCAAGGTCCAATGGGTCGCGACGCCGCACCCTTTGCAATGCCAGTTCGTCATGCACGGTATTTCGAGATCTGCGCGCACATAGCCCTTAAGTGCCCCGCTCACCGCGACCGCACCCTCAGGATAATAGATGCCGCGAAAACCTGTCTTCCGGCAGAGCGAACAATTGCATGAAGTGATCGACTCGGGCGCATTCGGAAGGGTCAGCGTGACCACCCCGCAATGGCACGAGACTTCCATCGTTAATCTCTGGCGAGCTTGCGCAACACGTACTGAAGTATTCCGCCGTTACGGAAATAGTCCAACTCGTTGTTGGTATCGATCCGGCAGCGCGCGACGAAGCGGAAGCTGTCCCCGTTGGCGCGGGTCACCTCCACAGTGACGTCCTGCCGCGGCTTTAGTTCAGCAATATTGCGGATCGTGTAGCTTTCGGTGCCGTCCAGGTTGAAACAGTCCGCATCCTCTCCGTCCTGGAACTGAAGCGGCAAGACGCCCATGCCGACAAGGTTCGAACGGTGAATACGCTCAAAGCTTTCGGCAATAACCGCGCGAACGCCCAGAAGAACGGTGCCCTTGGCCGCCCAGTCGCGGCTTGAGCCGGTGCCATATTCCTTGCCCGCGATGACCACCAGCGGTGTGCCATCATGCTTGTAGGCCATTGCCGCGTCGTAAATCGCCATGGTCTCGCCAGTCGGGACGTAGCGGGTGAAACCACCCTCGACCCCGTCGAGCATCCGGTTCTTGATGCGAATGTTGGCAAAGGTGCCGCGCATCATGACCTCATGGTTGCCGCGGCGCGCTCCGTAGCTGTTGAACTCGGCTCGGCTGACGCCCTTTTCCAGGAGATAGCGGCCGGCCGGACTATCGGGTTTGATCGCACCGGCGGGCGAAATGTGGTCGGTGGTGATCGAATCGCCGAACACGGCCAGTGCACGGGCCCCGTCGACATCCCCGGGCGCAACAGCGTCCATCGTCATGTTGGTGAAATAGGGCGGGTTTTGGATATAGGTTGACGCTTCCGGCCACGCATAGGTGACTCCGCCCGTAATATTGATCCCGCGCCACTTGTCGTCGCCTGCGAACACGTCGGCATAGCGGGACTTGAACATGCCGCTGTTGACGTGGTCGTCGATCAGCGCACGGATCTCGGCGTTGCTCGGCCATATATCCTTCAGATAGACGTCCTGTCCGTCACGGCCCTTGCCGATCGGTTCGCCCACCATGTCGCCGGTAACCGTTCCCTTGATCGCATAAGCGACCACCAGTGGCGGACTGGCGAGGTAGTTGGCGCGTACGTCGGGGCTGACCCGACCTTCGAAATTGCGATTGCCCGAAAGCACGCTAGCTGCAACCAGATCATGTTCGTTGATCGCCTTGCTGACCGGTTCTGGAAGCGGGCCCGAATTGCCGATGCAAGTCGTGCAGCCGTAGCCGACGAGGTCGAACCCCAGCGCGTTGAGATCCTCGCTCAATCCGGCAGCGTCGAGATAATCGGTGACCACCTGGCTTCCCGGTGCAAGGCTCGTCTTGACCCAAGGCTTGGCGTTCAGGCCCAAGGCGCGCGCCTTTCGCGCAACCAGGCCGGCACCGATCAGGACACTGGGGTTGGACGTGTTGGTGCAGCTCGTGATCGCGGCGATGACCACGTCGCCATTGCCAAGCCCATGCTCGCGGCCGTCGACGGCAACGCGAGCGTCGCCGTCTTTGCCGTACACCGACTTCAAGTCGTTGTTGAACTGTTCGTCGACCTTGCTCAGCAGCACCCGGTCCTGCGGGCGCTTGGGGCCGGCGAGCGAGGGCTCGATCGACGCCATGTCAAGCTCGAGGGTGTCGGTGAACACCGGCTCGGGCGCCGAAGCGTCGCGCCACATGCCCTGCGCCCGGGCGTAGGCCTCGACCAGCGCGACCCGGTCATCATCGCGGCCGGTAAGGCGGAGATATTCGATTGTTCGCGCGTCGATCGGGAAAAAGCCGCAAGTCGCGCCATATTCGGGTGCCATGTTGGCAATCGTCGCACGATCGGCAAGGCTGAGGTGATCGAGGCCCGGGCCGTAGAATTCGACGAACCGGCCGACAACGCCCCTGGCGCGCAGCATCTGGGTGACAGTCAGCACGAGATCGGTCGCGGTAATCCCCTCATTCAGCTCACCATCGAGGCGGAAGCCGACAACTTCGGGGATCAGCATCGAGACCGGCTGGCCAAGCATCGCCGCTTCGGCTTCGATCCCGCCAACGCCCCAACCCAGTACGCCCAGTCCGTTGACCATGGTGGTGTGGCTATCGGTGCCGACCAGCGTGTCGGGATAAGCGATTTCATCGCCGTCCTGATTCTTTCCGGTCCACACGGCCTGTGCTAAATTCTCCAGATTGACCTGGTGGCAGATACCCGTGCCCGGCGGCACGACCTTGAAATTGTCGAACGCCTGGCTGCCCCACTTAAGGAATTCATAGCGTTCGCCATTGCGCAGATATTCAAGGTCGACATTCTGTCCGAATGCTTGCGGTGTTCCGAATTCATCGACCATCACGCTATGGTCGATGACAAGATGGACCGGGACCAGCGGATTGATCTGGTCAGCCTTGGCGCCCAATGCTTTCATCGCATCGCGCATCGCGGCCAAGTCGACCACTGCGGGAACGCCAGTGAAATCCTGCATCAGCACGCGTGCTGGGCGGTACTGGATCTCACGGTTGATCCGGCGTTCCTTCAACCAGTCAACCATCGCCTGAAGGTCGTCGCGAGTGACCGTCTCGCCGTCCTCAAAGCGCAGCAAATTCTCAAGCAACACCTTCATCGAGTACGGAAGGCGCGAAATGTCGCCGAGCGTTTTAGCAGCCTTGGGCAGGGAAAAATATTGATAAGTTTTGCCACCGCTTGAAAGTGCGGTGCGGGTGGCGAGGCTGTCCATGCCGGTCGGGATCATGACGGTCCTTAGGATTTGGGGTCTGTACAGGTAACGCAGGGGCGTCCCGCGTGGTTGCTGTGCGCCTTAGCAATGACTCAGGCGACCCGCAAACTGGCCTCCCTTTTACACAATCAGATCCAGCGTCGCCACTTGAATACCGCATAGGGCAGCACTGCGCTGGCAAGCATCACCCCAAGGGCTGCGTACCCACCACCCGGCCAATTGAGCTGGGGGAAGTAATGGAAGTTCATGCCGAAATAACCGACCACCACGCTGGGCGGAAGGAAAACTACCGCGGCCCAGCTGAACAGCTTCATCGCGGCGTTTTGCTCGATCGAGATGAGGCCCAGCGAGGCATCGAGCAGGAACTGCATATTGTCGGCCTGGAAGCTGGCGTGTTCACTCAGCGCATGGATGTCGTTTATCAGGCTGTGAACGTGGGCACGATTGCTTCCGTCCTTGTCGCTCTGGATTGGCTTTGAGGCTTCGAAAAAGGCCAGCAAACGGGCGGTGCTTACAGCGGAATAGCGGATCTTGGCGATCAATCGTTGCGCCAGGCCGATGCGGGTAAGGAGCGCGGTCAGCCGATCGGCGGGAATGCGCCGCGCTTCCAATTTCTTTGCAAATATGTGGCTGCTGATGCGCTCGATTTCCTCGCCGACACTCTCGAGTTCATCGGCAAGTCGGTCGATCATGGCATCGAGCAGGCGAATGATCGCGGTCAGCGGGTCCTTGGCCAAATCGGGTTCGCGTCGCGTATGGTCCATGAACGCCTTCACCGGGCGCGGCGTAGCGTAGCGCAAGGTTAGCAGGGTTCGGCCCGACAGGACGAAGGCGATCGGAGTGGTCGTGGGCTCGTCCATGTCGAACCCGGTCAGCGCGCTCATGGTCATGTAGAGCGCGCCATTCTTTTCATAAAGCCGGCTCGACGGCTCGATTTCCTTCAGGTCGTCGTGCGTCGGGATGTCGATGCCCAAGGCGGTCTCGACTGCCGACGCCTCCTCGGGAGTGGGAGATTCAAGGTCGATCCATGACAATGTTTTGGGGATTCGGGTCCCCTTGCTCACCTCGATGGGCGCGCCGTCGCGGCCCGGGCCGAATGTCCGCAGCATGGCTGGATGTTTCGGGGCGTTCGAGGGACTTTGCAACGCAAAATTTCTCGTTATCCTTCATTGCGAATGAGCCGGAGCGCTGCCCTGCTTACGACCTTCGGGGTGGTGGTGATCGCCGCGCTCACACTGTTGTCGCTCGGCCGCTCCCCGATCTGCACCTGCGGCGAAGTCTGGCTTTGGACTTCTGAGCGCGATGGATTCGCAACCAGCCAGTTGCTTGCCGACTGGTACAGCCCCAGCCACATCCTTCATGGCTTCCTATTTTATGCCGTGTTGTGGGTGCTGGCCCGCAAATGGCCTGTCGAATGGCGGCTTCTGGTTGCGATGGCGATCGAGGCGGGGTGGGAAATAGCCGAGAATACGCCGTTTATCATCGACCGTTACCGCGAGGCCGCTGCTGCTGCTGGCTATAACGGTGACAGCGTTCTCAACAGCGTTTCGGACATGGCGATGATGGCGCTTGGATTCTTCCTTGCCCGCCGCCTTCCATTGTGGACGACGATCACCGCTGTGCTTGTGCTCGAGCTTGTTCCGCTTCTGGTCATTCGGGACAATCTGACGCTCAATGTCATCGCGCTGATCGCGCCCAGCGATGCAATTGCAGCGTGGCAATCGAACATTTGATTTCGGCCGCCATTGCGTTTCTAAGTGGGCACACCGGGGGTAGGCTCGTGAAGAGGATTTGTGACCATGCGTATCGTCCCTTGCCTTGCGCTGCTTGCGGCTGGCGTCGTTGCACCGTCCTCCGCTTCGGCGGCGGAACTGTTTGGTGGACTCTACGTCCATGACGTAAAAACCCCACTCGACCTGTCGGGGGTCGAAGGCGGCCTCGACATCCTTGCCGGAATCCGTGGCGGCAGGATTATGGCAACCCCGCTGCAGCCCTATGCGTTTGCTGCGCTCAATACATCGGGTGAGACGAATTACGCGGCTGTCGGCCTGTCCGCACGCTTCGGGAAAAAGCTCTATGTCCGCCCGGGTCTCGGGCTGGCGATCCACAGCGGAAAGACGCAGAATTACAGCATCCCGGGCGACGGTCGGATTGAGTTTGGAAGTCGCATCCTGTTCGAACCGGAAGTCGCCGTCGGGCTCGACCTTAACCAGCGGCTGAGCATTGAGGCGAGCCTTATCCACATGAGCCACGCGACTTTGTTCAGCCGGCAGAATCCCGGCATCGACAACATCGGTGTCCGGCTCAACCTCAAGCTGTAGGGCGCAGGGCGACGCATGGCCCAAGCGCCCGGCGACTAACGACCCAACATCTTTTCCGGCTTGACCACGCGGTCGAAAGTCTCCTCGTCGACCAGATCGAGCGCCTTGCCCGCTTCCTTAAGCGTCATGCCGTGCTTGTGGGCATGCTTGGCGATACTGGCGGCGTTGTCATAACCGATTTCGGGCGCAAGTGCGGTCACCAGCATCAGTGACCGGTCGAGCAGTTCGGCGATCCGCTCCTCATTCGCTTCGGCTCCGTCGAGCATTCGGGAGGTGAAGCTTTCGATACCGGTCGCCAGCAGGTCGATCGAGCGCAGGACATTGGCTACAATCATCGGCTTGAACACGTTGAGTTCAAGATGGCCCTGAAGTCCGCCCACCGTCACCGCGACGTGATTGCCCATTACCTGCGCTGCGACCATGGTCAGCATTTCGGCCTGGGTTGGGTTGACCTTGCCCGGCATGATCGAACTTCCAGGCTCATTTTCCGGAAGTCTAAGTTCGCCCAGCCCACAGCGCGGGCCCGATCCGAGTAGGCGGATATCGTTGGCAATCTTGCTAAGCGATACCGCGATGGTGTTGAGGACGCCGGACAGCTCAACCATCGTATCGTGGGCGGCAAGCTCGGCGAACTTGTTAGGCGCCGAAGTGAACGGCATTTGCGTCAGCTGGGCGATTTCCTTGGCGAAGGCCTCGGCAAACCCGGCGGGAGCATTGAGCCCGGTGCCCACCGCGGTTCCGCCCTGGGCAAGGCGATACAGGCGCGGCATGACATCCTTGACCCGTGCAATGCAGTCTTCGATCTGCTGCGCATAGCCAGAGAATTCCTGCCCAAGCGTAAGCGGTGTTGCGTCCTGAAGGTGGGTGCGGCCGATCTTGACCAGATGGTCCCATTTCCTTGCCTGCTCGGAAAGGCGTGCATGGATTGTCTCAAGCGCAGGGATCAGCCGCGCCTTGACCGCGCGCGCCGCCGCGACGTGCATCGCGGTAGGGAAGCTGTCGTTTGAGCTTTGGCTCTTGTTGACATCATCATTGGGATGGACCGGTTCTTTGCCGCCGCGCTTGCCGCCTAACAATTCGTTGGCGCGGCCCGCGATCACCTCGTTGGCGTTCATGTTTGACTGGGTGCCGGAGCCGGTTTGCCAGATTACAAGAGGGAACTGGTTGTCGAGGTCGCCGCGCGCCACTTCCGCGGCGGCCTGCTGGATCACTTCTGCGATCTTCGGGTCAAGCCCGCCGATCCGCGCATTCACCCGCGCCGCCGCCTGTTTGACGAAACCCAAAGCGTGAACGATCTCGACCGGCATCTTTTCGCGCTCGCCGAACGGGAAATTCATGATCGAACGCTCGGTCTGGGCACCGTAATACGCATCCGCAGGAACGTTGATGGGGCCGAAACTGTCATGTTCGGTGCGCGTGGAACTGGGCATGGGCTTTCCTCGAAATTTCAGGGGCGGTCGCCTATGGGGCCGCGTGACTATTTTTTCTTGGTGAAATCGACCGAGACGACGTTCGACCCGTCCTCCCGATCATCGGCGTTGTTGCCGTCCACCGCCGCAGGCTCATCGTTTTGCGGCGCTTCATGCGCCTGGGCCGGCTCTTCGCCGGCGGAGGCATGGAAGGTCAGTGAGAACTCGACCGCCGGGTCGTGGAACTGGGTCACGGCCGCGAACGGCACCCGAAGCATCGATGGGACCCCGCCGAACGACAGCCCGACTGCAAAACCGTCGTCATCGACCTTGAGGTCCCAAAAGCGGTGCTGGATGACAATTGTCATCTCGTCGGGGAAGCGTTCCTTCAGATGCTTGGGAATCGATACCCCGGGCGTGCGGGTGTGGAAGGTGATGAAGAAATGGTGGTCGCCGGGAAGCGCGCCAGCAGTCTCGACTTCGCTGAGCACGCGGCCTACCACCGCGCGCAGTGCATCCTGGACGATCTCGTCGTACGGGATCAGGCTTTCGGGGGTCTCGTCGCTCATCGCACCTGCTGACTAGCGCGACGCGACGCCCGGTCAAGGTAAAGAGGCTCGAATTCATGGCCATCGACCATCGCGTCCCCTACGACGACCAGAATATTTTCGCCAAGCTTCTGCGCGGCGACATCCCGGCAGAGCGGATCGCGGAAAGCGACCATGCAATCGCCTTTCGCGATATCAACCCGCTCGCGCCGACCCATGTGCTGGTAATTCCGCGTGGCGATTATGTAAGCTGGGAAGACTTCGCGGCCAGTGCCAGCGACGCCGAGATCGCGGATCTGGTCCGGCTGGCTGGGAAGATCGGCGCCCAGTGCGGCGGCGAAACCGGCTTTCGAGTCCTCGCCAATGCCGGGCAGGATGCGGGCCAGGAGGTTCCGCACTTCCACATCCACGTCTTTGCCGGCAAGCCGCTCGGTCCGATGCTGACGCGCTAGTCTTTCGCTGGTGGAAGATCGTGCGACAGAGAAACGGGATTGTGCTTGTCTCGCAACCCGCTAGGCTCCCGGCAGATTTAGCGGTCATGCCAAGGGGAGTGATGTGGCAACTCAAGTAACAAACAACGGGCTGTTGGGACGCGTAAAGTCGCTCGACGCCATCTTGGCCACTGCCGAGAAGAAATCGCTGCACCGGACGCTCGGCGCATTCCAGCTAACCATGCTGGGTATTGGCGCAGTCATCGGCACCGGCATTTTCGTCCTCACCAGCGAAGCGGCGCAAAAGGCCGGCCCGGCAATGATGATCAGTTTCGTCATCGCCGGTTTCGTCTGTGCGGTCGCAGCATTGTGCTATTCGGAACTCGCCTCGATGGTCCCGGTATCGGGCTCGGCCTATACCTATACCTACGCAGTCATGGGTGAGCTTTTGGCCTGGACCGTCGGCTGGGCGCTGATCCTCGAATATGCGGTCGGTGCATCGGCTGTCGCGGTTGGCTGGTCGGGCTATTTCGTCGGATTGCTCAAGAGTTGGGGCGTGATCATGCCATTGTCGCTGGCGGTCGGGCCAAGCCAGGGCGGATTGATCAACCTTCCCGCAGTGGTAATCGCCATGCTTGTCACCGGCCTCCTGATCCTTGGCACCAAGGAAAGCGCGCGGTTCACGTCGGCCCTGGTTCTGGTCAAGGTATTCGCCTTGTCGGTGTTCGTTGCCCTCACGCTTCCGGTCATGAACGGCGCGCATTTCGAGCCGTTCATTCCCAATGGCTGGGGCACGTACGGCGTGGTCGGTGCTGCTGCCTCGATCTTCTTCGCCTATGTCGGCTTCGATGCGGTCTCGACCGCAGCGGAGGAAACCATCAACCCGCAGCGCAACGTCCCGATCGGACTGATCGGCTCTCTATTGTTCTGCACCGTTTTCTACCTACTTGTTGCGGCCGGCGCGATCGGTGCCATCGGTGCCGAGCCGGTGCGCGATGCCGCGGGCGGAGTGCTTGCGCCGGGATCGCTCGAACTTGCCAGCCAATGTCAGGCGATTGTCGCCAATGGCATGACTGAGCCGCTGGTCTGTTCCAAGGAGGCGCTGGCACATGTCCTGCGCGTGATCGGCTATGAGCGCATTGGCGACTTGATGGGCGTTGCGGCGTTCATTGCGCTGCCTTCGGTCGTCCTGATGATGATGTACGGCCAAACCCGCATCTTCTTCGTCATGGCGCGCGATGGCCTGCTTCCGGAACGCCTGTCGGCGGTCCATCCCAAGTTCAAGACTCCGCACGTCGTGACCGCCTTTACCGGCATTGTCGTCACGCTTGCCGCTGCCTTCCTTCCGGTTGGCAAGCTTGCGGATTATTCGAACTCGGGAACGTTGTTTGCCTTCGCGATGGTTGCACTTGCGGTCCTAGTGCTGCGCCGTACCGATCCCTCTCGTCACCGGCCGTTCCGGACGCCTGCGGTGATGATCATCGCGCCGATGGCGATCGTCGGCTGTATCGGCCTTTATCTCAACCTGCCGTTCATCGCCAAGATGGTGCTGATCGTGTGGGGCGCAATCGGCCTCCTCGTCTATTTCGGCTATTCGCGGCGCAACAGCCACGTTGGACGCGGGATTGTCGAGGTGCCGGAATTGGCAAGCGACGCTCCGCCGACATCGGTTCCGCCGATGCCGGGCGCGATCCCACCGGGCAGCCCCGACGAACGCGACTGACCTTCAGTCGAATAAGAACGGGAAAGGGGAGGCTAATCGCCTCCCCTTTTTCGTTGGTCTAGCAAAGGATGTCGGAAGCTAGGGCCCTAAGGCTTGTCTCGGGTCGCGCGCCATAATGCTGAATGACCTCGGCGGCGCAAATGGCCCCTAGTTGCAGGCTGGCTTCCAGCGCCAGACCGCGCGCTTCACCGGCAAGGAAACCGGCGGCGAACTGGTCGCCCGCGCCGGTGGTATCGACAAGCGCGGCGATCGGCCGCGCTACGACGTGCGCGCGCTCATCCCCCCGTACCGCGACCGCACCGTGTTCGGAGCGGGTGATGACGGCAGTCGGCACTCGGCGTCCAAGCGCCTCGACCGCGGCCTCGAAATCGCCTGCTCCGGTCAGCGACAGCGCTTCGACCTCATTCGCGAAAAGAATATCGATCGAGCCCGCGTCGATCAGCGCGTTGAGTCCGTCGCGGTGGCGGTCAACCACGAAGGCGTCGCTAAGCGTGAAGGCAACCTTGGTTCCGGCGGCGTGCGCCGCATCCATCGCCTTTTTCATCGCGAGGCGGGCATCTTCCGGATCCCACAAATACCCCTCGAGGTAGAGAATCTTGGCTGCCGCGATCTGCGCTTCGTCGACCGCAGCGCGGTCAAGTCTTTGCGCTGCGCCAAGGAACGTATTCATAGTACGCTGGGCATCGGGGGTGACCAGGATCAGGCACCGCGCGGTCGCGCCGACGTCGCTTCTCTTGGGGGTCAGGAACTGCGTCCCAAGGCTGGCGATATCGTGACTGAAGATAGCACCCAGCTGGTCGTCGGCGACCTGACCGACATAAGCGGTAGAGCAGCCTAGGCTCGACAGGCCGGCGATCGTGTTGGCGGCCGATCCGCCGCTAATTTCGCGGCCCGGTCCCATGTCGCTATAAATCGCCTCGGCTTGTTGTTCGTCGATCAGTTGCATCCCGCCCTTGGTCATGGCGTGTCTGGAAAGGAAGGCATCGTCGGCATCGGCGATTACGTCGACGATGGCATTGCCGATGGCGATCACGTCAAGGCGGCGGTCGGACATGAGAACTCCGGTCAAAAAGGGATAGGGGCATTTCGAATGAGCGGGCGGCCTAGCCAGATGGAACCCCGGCGGCAAGCTTGCGATAGAGCCGCCGAGCGGGCATCACCGCGCGATGCGCCGCTTCATTCCTTCGTTCGCCGCCCTGTCGCTCGCCGCCTGCGCTGGTGCCCCGCAACCCGCTCCGGTCGCCCAGCAAGCGGTCCAACCTGACCCTTCCGGTCTGGTGGGATTGTCGCCCAACCAGCTGGTTTCAAAGCTAGGCTCTCCAGCCCTGCAGGTGCGCGAAGGCAACGGCCTGAAGCTTCAGTTTCGGAACAGTCGTTGCGTGATCGACGCCTATTTATATCCGGTGCGCGGCGGGGAAGTGCGGGTCGAGCATATCGACACCCGCGCGCCGTCCGGAATCGACGCCAATGAAGTGGTGTGCGTGAACCTGTTTCAGAACGGCGCCAACTGATCGGTTGCCCAGCGTGCGGCTTCCGCCACCACCGGGTTGGGATCGGACCGGTGCGGCGCAATTGATGACAGAAGCGACGGGTCGCCGCTATTGCCCGCTGCGACCAGACAATTGCGGATCATCCGGTCGCGCCCGATCCGCTTGATCGGTGAGCCGGCGAACATTGTGCGGAACGCCGCATCATCAAGCCCGAGAAGATCGGTGAGCGCGGGCCGCGCAAACTCAGCGCGCGGGAGGAATTGCCGGTTGGCCCGGGCGGCATCGGCGAATCGGTTCCACGGACACACCGCCAGGCAATCGTCGCAGCCGTAGATGCGGTTGCCGATTGCTCGGCGGTATTCTTCGGGAATCGGCCCGGCGTGCTCAATTGTGAGGTAGGAGATGCACTTGCGCGCATCAATCCGGTGAGGGGCGTCGATTGCCTGGGTAGGGCAGGCGGCGATGCAGCGCGTGCACGTGCCGCAATGTTCGCCGTCGCGCATCGGCGGGTCGGGAGCAAGCTCAAGGCTCGTGAGGATGACGCCCAGGAACAGCCAATTGCCATGCTCACGCGAAAGGACGTTGGTGTGCTTACCCTGCCAGCCGATGCCGGCGGCCTGGGCAATCGGCTTTTCCATTACCGGGGCGGTGTCGACGAAGACTTTCAACGTGCCGCCGCCGCGCTCGACGATGAAGCGGGCGAGCGCCTTCAGCCCCTTCTTGACCCATTTGTGATAATCCCCGCCCTGCGCATAGACGCTGATCCGACCGATGCCCGGTTCGTCAGCGAGGAGGAGGGGGTCGCGCGCCGGCGCATAACTCATGCCCAAGGCGATCGCGCTTTTCGCGTCGGGCCAAAGAGCTTTGGGAGCAACCCGCTGCCCAGCGCGCGCGGCCATCCATTCCATCGTGCCGTGGCGATGCTCGCCAAGCCATTCCATGAGGTGCGCGCCGGCCACCGGTTCGATCGCCTCGGCACGCGCGACACCGTAAGCGACAAAGCCCAGCCGCATTGCTTCGGCACGGATCGCGTCGGAAGATAGGCTCATGGTGCCGGCGGTACAGCCGTCAGACAGGCATGCCCAGAAGGATCCGCACCGGCTTGCTCGAAGTCAGCGGCATGTGTTGACGATTCTGGCGGGTCAGCGCGAACGCCTTGATCAGTGTCACCAGCGTGGTCGACAATTCGTCGATAGGCATTAATGGCTCACGCTGCACCAGCATGAAATAGCGCGACAAGTAATTGCTTAGCGCATGTTCGTGCTGCTCGATCATCGACGAATAGATTTTGCGAAATTCGGGATCTCGTCGCGACTCGATCTCCAGCTCGACGCCGTAAAGCGGAAGTTCTTCATCGTCGTCGATGCGGTCGATCCATGCCCCAAAACGATCTTCAAACTGCTCCGGCGTGAGGTCGTCTTCCATCATGCTGTCAAGGCGCGAGAGATTGGCGCTGATCGCGTCGGCAACAAGGGCAAGGAATACCGCCCGCTTGTTGGGGAAGTGCCAATATACCGCACCCTTGGTGAACCCCGCGCGCGCCGCAATATCTTCAAGCGTGGCGCCCTGATAGCCAAGTTTCAAGAACACGTCGCGGGCAGAATCCATCAGCTTCTGGCGCGTTACTGCCTTGGTTTCCGAGCGGCTCTGAGGCTCATCTCTTGCAGTACTCTGCATGGCAAAAACTATAGACTCCTCTTGATCGCGACATGCAAGCGATTCGGGAGGGCTTGGCCCGGACCCCCTGGGCAAAGGCGATGCCGGCAATTTTCTTCAATGAGTTCATCAGCTTCGTGACAGTCGGCACGTGGAGTTTTTGGCGCCATGGGGAGTGCGTAAACCATTCGGAGCGGTGGGCGAGCGGTCGGGCGCAGGGCTGGGCCGTGTCACACCATTGTAACAATCCCGTCACAAGAGCGCGTTGTGGTGCGGGTAGGCGCAGCAGCGAACCATTCGAACTAACTATGGAGTTCACGCCTGTGAAAAAGCTGTTCACCCTTCCACTCATTGCGATCCTTGCCTCGTGCGGGTCGAATTCCGGCACCGGCTCTGCGGGCGGCGACCTCAGGGTCGTCGGTTCCTCGACCGTTTACCCATTCACCAAGGCTGTCGCTGAAGATTTTATGCGTGCCAACCCCGGTATGACCGTGACAGTGGAATCGACCGGAACAGGGGCGGGGATGAAGCTGTTCTGCGCCGGCGTGGGAAGCCAATACCCGGACATCGAGGACGCCTCGCGCGCGATCAAGAAGAGCGAGTATGAACAATGCGTCGCCAATGGCGTGAAGAATGTCATCGAAGTTCCGGTTGGGATCGATGGCCTGACCATCATCGAGTCCAATAGCGGTCCGGCGATGAACTTGACGCAAGAAGACATCTACAAAGCGCTTGCCGCGAATCCATATGGTAAGGGCCCCAACCGGTCGCAGACTTGGAAGGACGTCAATCCTTCGTTACCGGCAATCAAGATCCGGGTCCTCGGCCCGCCGCCGACTTCGGGCACGCGCGACAGCCTGGTCGACCTGTACCTTGAGAAAGGCTGCAATGCCGATCCGAAGATGAAGGACCTCAAGAAGTCGAACGAGGATGAACATAAGAACATCTGCACGAAAATCCGCGAGGATGGTGCGTTCGTCGAGGCGGGGGAAAACGACAACCTGTTGGTGCAAAAGGTCGCGGGCGATCCCGGCACACTGGGTATCCTCGGTTTTTCATACCTTGAGCAGAACGCCGACAAGGTCCGCCCGGTGAAGATCGCCGGTGTTGAGCCGACCGAAGCGACGATCGCCGACCTTAGCTACCCTGGCGCGCGCAAGCTCTATATCTACGTCAAGGGCGAGCATATGGCGGCCAAGCCCTTCCTCAAGGACTTCGTCGCGTCGTTCGCAAAACTGTGGGCCAAGGGCGGCGCGCTTGAAGGCAAGGGGCTGGTGCCCTTTGCTGGTGCCGACCTGGACTCGGCCAACAAGCAGGCGAGCGAACTGGCGCCGCTCGATCCGGCGACCCTCGACTAGTCGGGAACGGCGAGCCCAATGTCTCTTGGCCTTGCGCTCGTCGCAATCCTGATCGTCACGGCGGTGGCGGGCTGGCTGGGATACAGCCGGGCCCGCCGCTTCCGCACCCAGGGTCGGCTTCATTCATTGCCGGTCTACCATGGGGCCTACGCGGCGCTGTGGACCGCCCTGCCAGCGCTTCTCGTGATTGCCGCATGGGCCCCGGTACAGACGCGCCTCGTTGACCAGGCGGTGCTCGGCAGTTCGCAAGGCCAGGCACTCCCCGGGTTCGACATGCAGCGCCAGGCGATCATGAGCGAGGCGCGCGATATCGCGGCCGGCCGGATCGCGCGTGGCTTCAACCCTGAATTCGAACACGCTTGCCCCGGTCGTCAGTGCCGAAAAGACCCGCTTCGCATCGCTTGGGGGAGGGCTTGCGATCCTCGTCGCGCTCGGCGGGGCCGCTTTGTCGCTGCGCCGAAGCCAGCGCAACTTTCGCGCGCGGACAGGGGTCGAACGATGGATGACCATCCTGCTTGTTTCGGCATCGCTGATCGCGATCCTGACGACGCTGGGCATCCTGCTTTCGTTGATGTTCGAAAGCTTGCGCTTCTTTCGACTTTATCCGGTTTCCGATTTCGTGTTCGGAACCAGTTGGAGCCCCCAAACCGCGATCCGCGCCGACCAGGCGGGAAGCTCGGGCGCCTTCGGCTCGATCCCGCTCATGTGGGGCACGTTCTTCATCGGCGCGATTATCGCGATGATCGTCGCAGTCCCACTGGGGCTGATGAGCGCGATCTTCCTGACGCAATATGCGCCCGCTAGGGCGCGCACCTGGCTCAAGCCGACGCTCGAGATTCTCGCCGGGGTGCCGACGGTGGTCTATGGCTATTTTGCGGCGCTTACCGTTGCTCCCGCAGTTCGCGATTTTGCCATTTCGCTCGGCATTTCCAATGCGTCGAGTGAAAGCGCGCTCGCCGCCGGCTCAGTGATGGGGGTGATGATCATCCCGTTCATCTCCTCGATGGCCGACGATTCGATCGCCGCGGTCCCGCAGGCGATGCGTGACGGCAGCCTGGCGCTCGGTGCAACCCGCTCGGAAACGATCCGCAAGGTAATTATTCCGGCTGCTCTTCCCGGGGTCATCGGCGGCGTGCTCCTCGCGGTCAGCCGCGCCATCGGTGAGACAATGATCGTGGTGATGGCTGCGGGTCTTGCCGCCAATCTGACTGCCAACCCGTTTGCAAGCGTCACCACGGTGACCACCCAGATTGTCCAGTTGCTGACCGGCGACCAGGAATTCGACAGCGCCAAGACGCTCGCCGCTTTCGCGCTTGGCTTGCTTTTGTTCCTCGTCACGCTGGCGCTCAACCTCGTCGCGCTGCACGTCGTTCGCAAATATCGGGAACAATATGAATAGCGCCGCCGCCGATACCGCCGCCCAACGCTGGACCAGCGTCGACATGCAAAAGCGGGTCAAGCGCCGTTATGCCGCCGAACGCCGGTTCAAGGCGCTTGGCTTTGGCGCAGTCGCGCTGTCGCTGGCGTTTCTGGCGTTCCTACTCATCACCATGGCAACAAAGGGGCTTGGCGGGTTCGTCCAGACCGAGGCCAGGCTGACCATTAACTTTGCCCAGTCCGACCTGTTCCTGGATCCAGCGACGCTAGCTGGACCCACGGCGCGAACCGAATTGCGCAACGCGGATCTCGACGGAGTGGTCCGGAAGGCCGCGCTGCGCGCGTATGGTCCCCTTGGGCAGGACATGTTCAGCGCTGGAGCGGGCGACCGCGTCGCCGACGCGATCCTTGCAGACCCGGACTTGGTCACGCAGTCGGCCGACCTGTGGCTACCGGTAAGCAGCAAGGTCGACATCGCTGCCAAGTCGGGGGAAGGCACCCCCGAGGCATTGGCCGCGGTGAGGGCGATCAAGCAAAAGAACGGGCTAGGCCGGGGCTTCAACTGGGGCTTCCTCAAGGCCTCCGATTCGACCGATCCGTCTTCGGTCGGGGTCTGGGGCGCTTTGAAAGGCAGCTTCCTGACCATCCTGGTGACGATGGCGCTGGCTTTTCCAATCGGCGTTCTGTCCGCGCTTTACCTTGAAGAATTCGCGCCCCGCAATCGCTGGACTGACGCGATCGAAGTCTCGATCAACAACCTTGCGGCAGTGCCTTCGATTATCTTCGGCCTTCTTGGCCTTGCGGTGTTCCTCAACGTCATGAACCTGCCGCGATCGGCCCCGTTGGTTGGCGGCCTGACGCTGGCCCTGATGACGATGCCGGTGATCGTGATCGCGGGGCGCAACGCGATCAAGTCGGTCCCGCCCTCGATCCGCGATGCCGCGCTGGGGGTCGGCGCATCGCGCATGCAGGTTGTGTTCCATCATGTCCTTCCGCTTGCACTTCCCGGCATTCTGACGGGGACGATCATCGGCATGGCGCGTGCGCTGGGCGAAACCGCGCCACTCCTGATGGTTGGAATGCGCGCGTTCATTGCTGCGCCGCCGGGCGGCGTGACTTCGCCCGCGACCGTGCTCCCCGTGCAAATTTTTCTTTGGTCGGACGAAGTCGATCGCGGGTTCGTCGAGAAGACCAGCGCGGCGATCATCGTACTTCTGCTGTTCATGCTATTGATGAACGGCCTCGCAATCTACCTCCGCAACCGCTTCGAGCGCCGCTGGTGAGCCATGATGAATGATAGCATGACCAAATCTTCCGAAACCGAGGCACGCGTGACCGTCGCCGCACCGCACGTTGCGCCATCGGTCGAACTTGCCCGTGACGCTGACCGAACGCCCAAAATGCGCGCCGACGACGTCAGCGTGTTTTACGGCGCAAAGCAGGCGCTCAACGATGTTTCGATCCGCATTTACGACGATCTCGTCACGGCGTTCATCGGTCCTTCGGGGTGCGGCAAGTCGACCTTCCTTCGCTGCCTCAACCGGATGAACGACACCATTCCAACGGCCCGGGTCGACGGCTATATCGAGCTTGATGGCGAAGACATCACCAGCCCCGACATGGACGTGGTCCAGCTTCGTGCGCGGGTCGGCATGGTATTTCAAAAGCCAAATCCGTTCCCCAAGTCGATCTTCGAGAATGTCGCTTACGGCCCGCGCATCCACGGCCTTGCCGACGGCAAGACCGAGCTTGAAGGCATCGTCGAGCAATCCCTGAAGCGCGCTGGCCTGTGGGATGAGGTCAAGGACCGGCTGGCCGAAAGCGGCACTGCATTGTCGGGCGGCCAGCAACAGCGTTTGTGCATTGCCCGCGCCATCGCGGTCGATCCGGAAGTGATCTTGATGGACGAGCCGTGTTCTGCACTCGACCCCATCGCCACCGCCAAGATCGAAGAATTGATTCACGAATTGCGGGGTCGTTACGCGATCGCGATCGTTACCCACAACATGCAACAGGCTGCGCGTGTGTCCCAGCGCACCGCCTTCTTCCACCTCGGTGAGTTGGTCGAATATGGCAAGACCTCGGAAATGTTCACCAATCCGCGCGAACCGCGCACCCAGGATTACATCACCGGCCGGTACGGCTGATCGGAGCAACGACAATGCAGCAAGGTAGCGGACATACGCTCAAGGCGTTCGACGAGGATATCGACCGGCTTCGGGCGCTAATCAGCCAGATGGGCGGACTTGCGGAACATGCGATCGGTGAAGCCATGCGCTGTCTCGTCGAGCGCGACGTCGAGGGCGCGAAAAAGATCGTCGAGAACGACAAACGCCTCGATGCGCTTGAGATCGAAACCGAGCGCCGCGCCGTTCAGCTTATCGCACTTCGCGCGCCGATGGCCGGCGACCTTCGCGATGTCGTTGCCTCGCTCAAGATCTCCAGCGTCGTCGAGCGGATCGGCGACTATGCCAAGAATATCGCACGCCGGGTTCCCTCGCTCGCCAATGCTTCAAAGATCGAGCCGTTGTCGCTGCTTCCCGAAATGGCCAAGATCGCCACCTCGATGGTCCACGACGTGCTCGATGCGTTCGTCGAGCGCGATTCCGAGGCCGCGCTCCGGGTTGTCGAGCGCGACCAGGCCGTCGACGATTTCTACGATAGCATTTTTCGTACCCTGCTTACCCACATGATGGAAAACCCGCACAACATCGGCCAGGCGGCGCAGTTGCTGTTCATTGCCAAGAACCTGGAACGGGTCGGCGATCACGCCACCAACATTGCCGAAATGGTGTTCTATGCGGCCACCGGCGTGCATATGGACGATACCAAGGAAACGGGCCTCTAGACGATGGCCGGGCCGCGGCTCCTGCTGGTCGAGGACGACCGGGCGATCGCCGACCTGGTAAACTTCCATATGTCGCGCGCCGGCTATGTGGTCACGCGCACCGGCGATGGTGAGGAAGCGCTGATTCTTGCCGACGAGGTGAAGCCGGATATCATCCTGCTCGATTGGATGATCGAGGGGATCAGCGGGATCGAGGTGTGCCGCCGCCTGCGCAGGCGGCCAGCCACTGCCAACGTGCCGATCATGATGCTTACCGCGCGCGGCGAGGAGAGCGACCGAATCCGCGGCTTCGAGACCGGTGCCGATGACTATGTCACGAAGCCCTTTTCCCCGCGCGAGCTGGTTGCCCGAGTTGGTGCGGTGCTGCGCCGGGTGCGTCCCGCGCTTGCCGGTGAAATGCTAAGCTATGCTGACCTGGAAATGGATGTGACCGCGCACCGGGTCAGGCGCGGCGACAGGCAGGTCAGCCTCGGGCCGACCGAGTTTCGGCTGCTCAAACATTTCCTTGAGCAACCCGGCCGGGTGTTCAGCCGAGAACAATTGCTCGACGCGGTGTGGAGCCATGACCCCGACATCGACGCCCGAACCGTCGACGTTCACGTGCGCCGCCTGCGACAAGCGCTCAACACTGGAGATTTGCCTGACCTTGTGCGCACCGTTCGTTCGGCAGGCTATTCGCTCAACTCCGAAGGCTGAGCGTCGCTGTCATTGAACTGACACATCGGTGTCAACAAAACTTCGCCGCGGGCAGCTAATCGCTTGACCGTTCGGGGGGCAATCCACCGCACTCATGGGGGCTGCCTATAACGGACAGTCGCGACAATGGCCTTTCCCGGCGTCCCCCGAAAACCAAAGTCCCGAGGGGGAAGGATCGAATGATGAAGCTCCACGTCGTCACCGCTTTGCTGGCCAGCAGCGGCATCGCCTGCTCAGCGCCAGCCTATGCGCAGGATGTGCCCGTCGCTGCGGGCTCGACCGACGCCGCGAAGATGGAAATGCTCGAGGCGCAGATCGCCTCGATGCAGGACCAACTCAATTCTTTGAAGGAAGGCCTCACCAAGGTCACGCCGTCGAAGGACAAGCCGGCCTGGTATGCCGACACCAAGATCAGCGGAAAGGCGTATTTCAACACTTCGCATATCTCGCAAAAGTCGGATGGCGTGACCCAGCCCACCACCGGCACCGAGACCGAGTTGAAGCGCTTTTATATCTCGGTCGATCACAAGTTTAACGACATGTTCTCGGCCGACCTCACGACCGATTTCCGCTATGGCTCCAACGGCCTGTCCAACGACGTCTCGGTCTATGTGAAGAAAGCTTACTTACAGGCCAAGTTCTCGGACGCGGCAGTGCTGCGTGTCGGCGCGGCCGACCTTCCGTGGGTCCCGTTCGCGGAAAAGGTCTATGGGTTCCGCCACATCGAACAGGTTGTCATCGACCGCACAAAATACGGTAGCTCGACCGACTGGGGCCTCCACCTCGGTGGCAAGTTTGCCGACGGCAAGGTCGAATATGCGGTATCGGCGATCAACGGCCTTGGTAACAAGACTCTCGCCCGCAAGAGCGATCATATCGACCTTGAGGGCCGGATTAGCGCCAATCCCGTCAGCTTCATCACACTCGGCGTGGGCGCTTATTCGGGCAAGCTAGGCAAACAGGCTGGCGGTGCGCCGGACACGCCGCACACTGCGACCCGGTTCAATGCGCTGGCTGCCTATACCGGCAAGCGCGCGACCCTTGGCGTGGAATATTTCACCGCCAAGAATTGGAAGAACGTCGACAAAACCTCCAGCGACAAGACCAACGGTTGGTCGGCGTTCGGCTCGTTCAACGTCAACGACAAATGGGCGCTGTTTGGACGTTATGACTGGGTCAACCCGGACAAGATTTCCAATCCGGGGCTGAAGGAAAATTACTTCAACGTCGGCGCGCAGTACACGCCGGTGAAGGGCGTCGACGTCGCGCTCGTCTACAAGCGTGACAGCGCCCGCAACGGCTTCATCTCGACCGGAAATGGCACCATCGGCGGTGTCGATAAGGGCACCTATGACGAAATCGGGGTCTTCGGTCAGTTCAAGTTCTGATCGATCCTTTTTGGTCACTCTCCTCCGTTCGGACCGCAAGTTGCGGACCTCCTCGTCTATCTGGACGAGGAGGTCCCTTGTTGTGAGGAACCATGGCATCATCGCTTGAATATTTTGATCGGGGGGCCGAGGGCAAATTCGTGACTGACTATGTGCTTAGCGACCGTCTGCTCGTCGATGCGCTCGACGAGCCTGCGCTGATCATCGAAAAAAACATCGTCAATACCGCCAATCGCGCCGCCAAGGCGCTGCTTGGTCGCGGGATTGAGGGGCGCGACGTCCGGCTCGCGATGCGGCAACCAGAACTCCTCGATCTCATTCTTGCGGGCAAGGAAGGGGATCGCGATGTCGCTGGGATCGGGGAGGCGGGACGCCCGTGGCGGGTATCGGTCCGCTATCTGACCCCAGCGACGCAGTTCGTCCGCCTTACCGATCGTGCCGAGGCGATTGCGGCTGAGCGGATGCGGGTCGATTTCGTCGCCAACGCTAGTCACGAACTACGCACCCCGCTGGCGGCGGTCATGGGCTTTGCCGAAACCCTTGCGGATGAGGAGGATAGCCTAGATCCCGCGACCACCGCGCGCTTTGGCAAGACAATCCGGGATGAAGCCGCGCGAATGCTCGATATCGTCGAAGACTTGATGAGCCTGTCGCGGATCGAGGCCGAGCGCTTCATCGTCCCCGACCAAAAGGTCGATGTTGCCGCAATCATTAATGGCGCGATCGCCAACGCGGAAACAATTCGCCGGGGGAAGAGCTGCGACATCGTTATCGAACTTGGTGCGGCTCTCCCGCCGGTTCGCGGCGACGAGGTGCAACTGGTTCAAGTCCTCGACAACCTTATCTCGAATGCCTTGCGCTATGGCTGCGACAAGCCGGGCTCGAGCGTGTCGATAAGCGCGATCGAACATGCCGGCTGGCTGAACATCGAAGTCACCGATCAGGGACCCGGAATCGAGCGCAAGCATTTGCCCCGTCTGACCGAGCGCTTTTACCGGGTCGACGATGCGCGCAGCCGCGAGAACGGCGGCACCGGGCTAGGACTTGCAATCGTCAAACACATCGTCGAGCGGCATAGGGGCACGCTGGCGATCGACAGCAAGGTCGGCAGGGGCACGACGGTCAAGGTTTCACTTCCCGCCGCCAGCTGACAAACTGGATCAGATGCGGTCGGGGTAGATCGGCCGAATATCCACCGGCAGGTGGGTCAGGCTGGCGATTACCCTTTGCGCTTCGGCATCGGTGCGCCCGTACTTTTCCAGCATCGCAAGCGCGCCGGAATAGTCGCCGTCACCCTGACGACGGACGATTTCCTGGACCAGCGCACCGATTGCAGCGTCGATCTTGTCCTCATTGATGCGAAAGCGCTGCTGGCGCGCATCCCAATCGATTGCACCCTTTTCGCGAAGGTAGCGATATTGCATCGCCGCGCCGCGCCCGTGTGCCTCGTTGGTTCCAAAGCGCATCGCTCGGAACAAGCCGGCGACATAGGTCGCGCGGATCTGGTTGCGTTCAGCGTTGGGAAGAACCCCGCGGTCCATCATGTAAAGGATGTTCCATGCACCCATGACGTCCGCCTTGGCTTCCTCAAGGCCGTTGCCGATTTCCTTCATTTCCTGATCGACGGTGGTCTTGCGGCCGTTCACGACGATGCTGCCCGGCCCCAGGCTGTGCGACAATTCGTGGAACAAGGTTTCATTGGCCATATACTTGCGGGTCACGTCGCCCGCTTGCTCGTTGACCAGGACCAGGCTCGCCATCGGCTTCAAGATGCGATCGTATTTCGCGCCGAGGACGTTTTGAAGGATAACCTTTTTCGCGCCCTTGGCCTCGCGGACCCGCTCATCATTGGGAAGGTTGAAGGCGATAGTCTGGATGCCGGGCACGTTGTCGCCGCCGCCATGGACCTGGTCGACGACGCTGATCGGGCTGGCAAAACCGCGCTGGAAATTCTTGTACTTGTCGGCGACCGGAAGGTTCGCCTCCATGTCGCGGAGCAGCGACTTATACTTGTCGAGCTTGGCCGATTCCTCCGGGTTACGCAGCGTTACGAATGCCTCGAACGCGGTTTTCCGGCCATACAGCGTGTCGGTGTACACTTCGTATGGCCCGATTGCGACCTCGATGGGCGTACCCGAAAGGTCCATCCAGGCCAGCTCGCTTGCGAAATAATCGTCGGTTCGAAAAGCCTTGGCGCGAAGCGCGAGGAACTTCTTGAGGCTTGGGTTCGACGTGGTCGCGGCAGCCTGTTCCAGCAGCCGTGCGGCCGGCTCCAGCCATTGGGCGTAGGCAACTGAATAAGGGATCGCCTTCAACCCCGCCCCATCGCGCACCACAATCGTATACGGGTCGAGCAGCGCGTCTTTCTGTTCGGGATGGGCGGCCAGATAGGCTTCGAAATCGGCCTTGGTCAGGTCGACGGGATAAAAGCCGCGCGCCAGCGGCATCGGGGTGGTGCCGAAAAACGGCCGATCCTCGTCAAGCGGGTCCCAGGGCCCAAAAAAGCTGTCGAATTTGTCGAGCAGTACGGCATCGCCGGTTGCAAGCACCTGCGTGCGAATGCCGTCATAGCCGGGGGTCGCCTGACGCTTGTAGATCTCGCTCATCAAGTTTGCGGCCTGGTTGAGAAGATTGACCACTTGGCGTTCTTCGCCGGTCAGATATGCCGCCTCGACCGGCATTTCGATCACTGCCAACTTGGGCACTTCGGCTTCTGCAGGGGCGAGCGGGGGCGGGGCCGCCGCGTTCACGACAAGCGGTTGCGCTTGGCACGCAGCAAGGACCAAAGCGAGAGGCGATAGCGCGACCGCGCTTTTGAAGGTTCGATTGATCATTCTAATACTCCGTGAAGGGTGCCGCTTCTTTTTCAACTGCAATTGGATCAGCGACCGGGATTAGTGGACGAACCGCGCAACCACGTCGCGATAGCTTCGGCTGACCTTCACCTCGGCGCCTGAATCGAGCACCAAGAAGCATTCGCCATTGGTGTGCGGTTTCACTTGCCGGACCTGGTCAAGGTTGACGATGCAACTGCGGTGGACGCGCTGAAAGCGGCGCGGGTCCAGCCGCTTTTCAAGGTCCTTCATCGTTTCGCGCAGGATCAGCGTGTCGGCGCCGGTCTGGATGACCATATAATCACCAGCCGCCTCGATCCGCTCGATGGTGTCGACATCGACCCGCCAGATTTTACCCTGATCCTTGATGTTGATCATTCTTTCGAAGCGGTTGGCCGAAGGTCCATCCTCGCCGGCGTCCACGATGTTCTCGGCCGCTTCGGGGGCATGTTCAACCAAGGCTTCCTTCAGGCGCTCGGCTTCCTCCGCGCCCTTGCGCTCGGCAAGCCGGGTGCGGACGCGGTCAAGGGTGGCCGCAAGACGATCCTCGGCGACCGGCTTCTCAAGATAATCGACGGCCTGGATCTCGAACGCGCGCAGCGCGTGCTCAGTGTATGCAGTGACGAACACGAACAACGGCGGCTCGACGTCCATCAGTCCCTGGACCACCGAGAAGCCGTCGAACCCGGGCATCTGGATATCGAGGAACACGAGGTCTGGCTTGTGGGTCTTGACCTGGCGGATCGCCTCACGCCCATTGGCTGCGGTGGCGACGATTTCGACGTCGTCGTGGGCCTGGAGCCGCAATTGCAGACCCTGGGTCGCGAGCGGTTCGTCATCGACCAGAACGGTACGGATGGTCATTCGGTGTGGTCCTCATTTTCGTAAGGGAATTCCACGATAACGCGGAACCCCCCCTGTTCGTTCGACTGGGCGTCAAATCGATGTTGGCCGCCATAGGCCTGGGTCAACCGTTCCTTGATATTGGCTAGGCCAACGCCGGTCGACGGGCGAGCCGGTATCGCCCCGGCCTCGCCGTCGCCATTGTCGGCGACTTCGATCACCACCATCGCGCCGTTGCGCGACGCGTTAATCCAGATGTCGGCCCCGTCCTCACGCGGGGTCACCGCATATTTGATCGCATTCTCGATCAACGGCTGGAGCAGCATGGAGGGTAGACGCGCGACGATCGTGTCGGGTTCGATCCGGAAATGCGGGCGCAGCCGCTCCTCGAACCGCATCTTCTCGATCTCGAGGTAAAGTTTAAGAGTCTCGACCTCTTGGGCCAGCGTGACCTTGGCGGTCGGCTCATTGGCCAGCGTGTAGCGGAGGAACGACGATAGCCTGGCCAGCATCGCATTGGCTCGTTCGGTCTGCTTGAGAAGCACCAAGGTCGAGATGGAATTGAGGGTGTTGAACAAGAAGTGCGGGTTGAGCTGATAGCGAAGCATTGCCAGTTGCGCGCTCGAGGCCTGGTTTTCCAGCTTCTCACGCTGGTCAATCTCTTCCTCGAGGAGGAGGAAGTAATTAATTCCATAGTAAAGCGCAGTCCACGCCGCGAGCAGCGAAAAGTTCAGCAGGATCGCGCCAAGATATTCGATTCCGACCGGCTTTGCGGTCGGTTTCAGAAACGTCGCGTAGCTCCACGTTTCGATAATCGAAAATGCCGATGAAGCCAGTGCAACGGCCGAGAGGCTGAGGACCAAGGTCCACAGCGGCTTCATCTGGATGAGGCGCCGGAACAGGGTCGCCAGAAGAAGTGTCAGCGAATAACCGGTGGCGGTCAGAAGCAGCGTGTGGACCAGCCACATCCACCCCATCGAATTGGCGAACCCCGACAGCGATCGGAGAAAGAAATATCCCACCCAGCCGATCGACTGGAGCAACCAGAAGGCGCGGTTCTTGTCATCGAAGAACGGCCGGTCGAGCCCGATTCCGCGCGCGATCGGCGCCGCGGGGGACGTGCTTGCGGTCAGCCGCGGGCCATCGCCCCGGGCAGGAACCGCGAACTTTCGGGCTAGGCTTGGACTGTCACTCGCCATCAGTTTTCCGATATAGGGGCGGACCAACACGAAGGCGAGGCCCGCGACGCCGATCGCATACACTGTCCGATCGCTCAATTCGGGATCGTCTTAACTCGGTTTAAACCCTCATTCGCCTAGTTTGGCCGCACCTTTTTATGAGTGGCGGCAATGTACGAAGCACCCGATCGGTATAAGCGATTGTTATCCGCGAAACTTCCCGGAGGTGAATCAGCCGGGGTCTCGGCGCCCGGTGAAGATTCGGCGAATACCCCGCTGCGCGACAGCCAGCTTATGGCGCGTGCGCACCTCGCGCCATTTTTTGCAGCCGCCAATGTCGCTGCCGCGCTGATCCTGGGATATACTTTGTGGAGCTACGCTCCGCTGGCATTGCTTGCCCCATGGCTGGGCGGCGTCGCAGCAGCCAATTTCGCGGCGATGCAATGGGCGCGTCACCAGTCAATTTCGTGCATCGGGCGATCGGGGCACCGGGTTCCCAACTGGCAACTGGCAGGCGATGTTGCCGCGCGCGGCCTGTTGTGGGTCAGTCTTCCGCTATACCTGTTTCCCTCGATGGGCCCGGATGCGCAGCTGATCTCCGCGTCGATCATGGCCGCGCTTGGCGCCAGCGCGATTGGCCTGGTCGTCATACCGCGCTGCGTCATCGCCTGGCTGATCGTCTTTACGCTAGCGGTCGCCGGATCTTTGGTCATGGGGCGAACGGTGATCCACTTCGAGCACATGTTGTCTGTGGTGTTCACACTTGGCGTATCGATCTTCGGGATATTGGCGGTTGCCCGCTGGGCATTGGGCCAGCTGAAGACCAACGCCGACGTGTCAGGTGCAAGCGAAGGCGCAAGCCTTTTGCTCCAGGAATATGAGCAACGCGGCGTGGGCTGGCTGTGGCAGGTCGATGATGAGAACCGAATCTCATATATTTCCAGCCGGATGTGTTCATTGCTG
Source organism: uncultured Alphaproteobacteria bacterium (assembly GCA_963703115.1). Lineage (GTDB taxonomy): Bacteria > Pseudomonadota > Alphaproteobacteria > Sphingomonadales > Sphingomonadaceae > Sphingomicrobium. Next base: position 49,788 of record OY969788.1, on the reverse strand, counting down.
GGTCGTAGCGGAAGCCAGTTGTTGGGCCATTCGCTTCCAAGCATCCTTGGCGGCAATGCCGAGCTCGGTCGGGTTCTCCTCGACAAACAGCCGTTCAATTCACTCGAGATGGAGCTAGCGACGCCGCGCGGCAAACGCTGGATATCGGTCGCCGGCGATCCAATCGTCGACACTGCCGGCCGGTTTGGCGGCTTTCGCGGTGTTGGCTCGGACATCACCGAAATCCGCCAGACCCAGGAGCGCTTGACCCATCTAGCCAACGTCGATGTGCTCTCTGGACTGCCCAACCGCGGGCGGGTGCGCCAGTTGCTTGGCGATTCCCTGCGTGAAGCGACCGCAAGCAGCATTCCGTGCGCAATCATGTTCCTCGACCTCGATGGCTTCAAGCCGGTCAACGATACGTTCGGCCACCCCAAGGGCGACGCGGTGCTTCGTGCGGTGGCCAAAAGACTGGTCGACCAGGTTGCGCAGGATGGTCATGTCGGACGCATGGGCGGCGACGAATTCGCGATCGTCATCACCGATGCGCAAAGCCGGAAGAAGGTCGAGGCGCTTGCCGACCGGATCATCCAGTCCGTCAGCGAACCCTATATGATCGAGCAGAATGAAATTAAGATCGGGGTTTCTATCGGTTGCGCGTTCGGCCCGATTGACGGGGCAACCGTCGACGATCTCATCCTGAAGGCCGACCTTGCACTTTACCAGGCGAAGGACGCTGGTCGCGGGATGGCGCGCTATTTCAGTTCCGAACTCCAATCGGTGCAGGACGACCGCATTCGCTTCGAAGCCGATCTTCGCAACGCTGTCACCGCCAAGCAATTCCATCTGCTGTACCAGCCGCTGATCGATGCGAAGAAGCAAACGCTCGTCGGGTTTGAGGCGCTGATCCGCTGGAATCACCCCAGCCGTGGGATCATCCCTCCCAATGTCTTCATTCCGGTTGCCGAAGATATCGGCCTGATGACCGCAATCGGTGACTGGGTAATCGATGAAGCAGTGCGGGTTACCTCGACCTGGCCCGAGCCGATTACCGTCGCACTCAATATTTCACCCAAGCAGATCAGCTTCCCGGCGCTTCCCAACACCGTTTCCGCGGCGCTCAACCGCTACGGCGTACCGGGCAATCGGATCGAGCTGGAGGTGACCGAAGGCGTGTTCCTTGGCGACAGCGGACATACGCTCGACGTGCTAAAGCGCCTGCGCCAGCTTGGGGTCGGGATCGCGCTCGATGATTTCGGGACCGGATATTCCTCGATTGGCTATCTCAACAAGGCCGTGTTTCATAAGCTGAAGATCGACGGCAGCTTCGTTCGCGAAGCTGGCACCCGGCCGGAGAATATCGCCATCATCCAGTCGATCGTCCAGCTTGCCCGGTCATTCCGGATGACGGTCACTGCCGAAGGTGTCGAAACGGCCGAGGATTTTGAGCGGATGCGTGAGCTGGGTTGCGACACCATCCAGGGCTATTTGTTCGGCAAGCCATTGTCGCTTGAGCGCGCCAACCAAATGGTCGTTGGCCTCACGTCGAAGCAGCAGCAGGAAGCCGCCGCGGGTTAGGAGAAGATGGCCCGGCTGGTCCGTTCAATAGCGCGCGATCAGGAAATCCCGCGCCTGGCGGTATTCGTGCCGCGTCACCCGGCCATCGCCATCGGCGTCGGCGATGTCGCGAAATGCATGCGCCGCGCGCGCGACTTCGCTGGGCGACAAGACCAAGTCCCGGTCGGCGTCATGTTCGTGCAGCGCCCAGTTCATCAGAACCCAGTCACCCTCGATGACCGACCGTGCTGCTATAATCGGCGGCGTCGGCAACTCGGCGGATAGGGACGGTCCAGCCGCTGCGGCGGCGAGAAATGGGATTAGCATCGGGATCATGAAAGCGATAACGCACTTGGGCCGTTACTGCTCCCTGCCTTGATCATCGATCGCGTTCGGTCGGCTACAACCAGAAATGCATGATCGTTGGAACGCCAATCGCCAACACCGCGACCGAAAGTGGCGCGCCCAGACGGATATAGTCGAAGAATCGATAGCCCCCTGGCCCGCGCACCAGCGTGTTGCACTGGTGCCCAACCGGAGTGACGAAATCACAGCCGGCGCCGGTCGCCACAGCCATCAGCGCAGCGTCGGGATTAAGGCCAAGATGTTGCGCAACCGCTGCCCCGATCGGTGCCAGTACCAGGACCGTCGGCGCATTGTGCAGGAAGGGTGAACTGATCATTGCAGCAAGCATGAAGCCGCCGACCACGATCAGGGGTGAAGCATTGGCCAGCGACCCTGACAGCATTTGCGCTACCAGCGCGGTACCCCCATTCTCCTGGAGCGCATGGCTCAGGGGCACGAGCGCGCCGATCAGCACCAGCACTTCGGGTTCAAGCGCCCCATAGGCTTCGCGCATGGTGAGTGAGCCGATCGCCACAACCAGCACTGCAGCGACAAAAAATGCCTCCGCAACCGGAAGCACCTTGAAGGCCACCGCCAGCATCGCGGCTGCAAGAATCAGGATCGGCCCATAACGGTGACGCCGGTTGCCGAGATTCACCGTCCTCTCGGCAAGCGGAAGGGCGCCCAGCTCGACCAGCGCGGTAGGCAAATTTCCTTCCGCGGCCTGGAGGATAAGAAGATCGCCCTCGCGCAGCGGGGTGGCCTGCAGGCGCTCGCTGATCCGTTCGCCGTAGCGCGAAATGCCGAGCAGCTTTGCATGGAAGCGGTCCTGCAGTTCAAGCTGGGACGCGGTCCGGCCGACTAGCGGCGAGCCTGCCTCGATCACTGCCTCGACGGTGCGGATTTCCTCATGGTCCTCGTCCTTGGCAACAACCGTTTCGGAGCGCGCGTGGTCGAGTGGGGCGCGCTGGAATAGCTGGCTAAGCGTTTCGTCGTCGCCGTGCAGGATAAGCGTCATTCCAGCTACCAGGCGGGTATCGGGAAGAAGCATTTTCTTGGCTCCACCCGGTCCGATGATTCCGGTCAACTGCACCCCGACATTGCCAAGGTCGAGGTCGGCGATGGTCGCCAATTCCTTGGGCCAGCCCTCGCTCGGCACCACCGCCTCGGTCGAATAGCGCTTGTCGGCGGTGACGTCGCCAAGCCCAGTCTTGGGCTTGCGACCGGTTGGTAGCAGCCGCCACGCAAAGCTCACGAACACAAGGCCGACCGCGGTTAGCGTCAACCCCACTGGCGCAAAGTCAAGCAGCGCAAAAGGCTTGCCCGTCATTTGCTGGCGCACATCGCTGGCGATAATGTTGGTGCTCGTGCCGACCAGAGTTACAAGACCGCCCAACAGCGCCATGAAGCTCATCGGCATCAGCAACGCCGACGCGCTGCTCTTCTCTCCCCGCCCCATCCGCACTGCCACCGGCATCAGGGTCGCCAGTGCACCGACGTTCTTGAAGGCCATGGAAAACGCCGCGGTTGCGCCAGCCAGCACCGGCACTTGGGTCGCGGGCGTGTGGAATCGCTTTAGTAGCGGCCGCAAAACCGGTTCGATCACCCCCGAACGCGCGATCGCCGCGCTGAGGACCAAGGCCGCGGCAATGATCACCACCACTTCGCTTGCAAAGCCATCGAATGCCTGGTCGGGCTTGACTACGCCGGTTACCAGTGCCGCGCACAACGCGGCGAGGGCGACGAAATCGTAGCGGAAGCGATTCCACACGAACATCACCATTGAGGCCGCAAGGATCGCGAACCCCATAGCTTGGTCAAATGTCATAAAGCCCTAGCTGGTCCAAAGGCCGATCAGCACGGCGATCGATACTAAGATGAGAAATGCGGAAAACGCGATCAGTATCCAGCCAGGAAGGGTGCGAATATCGGGATGCGGACTTGGCCTAGCCATGTCTAACTCGCGCCATACTGCGGCAAGAAAGCAGAAGCTCGCAAACAACACGAGCACCACCGAGGTCGCTGCCGCCAGCCATTCGGCAATATGCTCATGAAGCAACGCCCGCGCCCCGACCCCCGCAGCAAGCGATCCCAAGCCACTGCGCATCCACGCGGCATAGGTTCGCTCGGCGGCATAAACGGTACGGTCGGATGCAAGCTCGGTACGCCGGTCGGCGCTGTCTTCCTGGCGAAGGGCGCTCGTTTCCTGGACCTTTGCGCTCTGGGCGACCTTTTCCTGCGATTTTGCGACCGCCCGAGTCGTCTCTGCAACCTTGGCACTGGTCTTGCGAAGGTCTCCGGCCTGTTCGGATACATCCTTCGGGGAATCTTTGGGTTGGTCCGCCATGCGCGGCTGAACGGCGATCTGCGCAATTGGTTGCGTAGCCTACTGCCAAGACGCCGACGATGTCCGTCCCCGCCCGCGACGAGAATGGCATTTGAACCGCCTGACCAAATCGCGCATAAGTGAGGGCAATGAACTTACGCTCAATCCTTTTCGCGCTGGTCGCTTTGGCCCTGTCCTTGTCGCCGTCGATGGCAATGGCGGGCAACCAGTCGTCGGGAAAGGCCGCCGGTCACTCGGAAATGATGTCGGCGGGGCACTGCGATGGCCCGATGCAGAGCTCGAACGGCCGTGAGCAGGGCACCAAGATGAGCTGTTGCATCGCAATGTGCATGACAGTAGCCATCGCACCAGCTTTTGCCGTCAATCTGGGCAAAACTTATCATCGGCCGGTGTATTTTTCCGCTGCCAAGGCATGGCACGGAATCATCGCGGAAATAGCCACCCCTCCTCCGCGAAGGACGTAGAATCGACCAATTTTTCTACGCGATTTTTACGGAGCATCATCATGAACAAACTGATCAGCGCGATCGTCGTATCGCTTGCCATTCCTGCCGTCGCTCAGGCGCAAGCGCCTGCCCCCAAGTCCGCCGAGATGGAGTGCTGCGCACAGATGAAAGCCGGAATGGACTGCGCAAAGCACACGGAAATGCACCAGCAGATGCACGGCAAAATGGACGCCCATGGCGGTCATGACATGAAGTCGATGAAGCCGGCAGCTGAGCAGCCCGAGGCCAAAGAGCCAGAGCACCAGCACTAGGCGATCCAGCCGGGCGGCGGCGTCCCTTCGCAGGGTTGGCGCCGTCCATGGCCGCGCCATTACCATCTCCGATTGTTTTTGAAGGATCGTTCATGATCAATTCGTTGACGCTTGGGCGTCGCCAGTTCCTGCATGCAGCCGCGCTCGGCGGAACCGGGTTAGGGTTGGCCAACGCCCTGCCGGCGTGGGCGCAGCCAGTCTCTGCCGGTATCGTTCGCCCGCTGCCGACATTGTCCGGGCCGGATATCGCGCTGGCGATCGGTCATGTCGCGGTGGAAGTCGACGGCAAGGTCAGTCGGGCGGTCGCGGTCAACGGCACCGTCCCAGCGCCGTTGCTGCGCTTCAAAGAGGGGCAAAAGGTTCGACTTTCCGTCACCAACACACTCGATCAGGACAGCTCGATCCACTGGCACGGCCTGCTGGTTCCATTCGCCATGGACGGCGTCCCTGGAATCAGCTTCCCGGGAATAAAACCGCAGTCCACGTTCAATTACGAGTTCGCAATCCCCCATTCGGGGACCTATTGGTACCATTCCCATTCGGCGTACCAGGAGCAGGACGGGCTGTACGGACCGATAATAATCGATCCCGCCGGGCCCGACCCAATCGCTTTCGACCGTGAGCACGTGCTGGTGCTGTCTGACCACAGTCCGCTGAGCGGCGCTGCGATCTTTCGCAAGCTCAAACAGATGGGCGGCTATTTCAACATGCAGCGCCAGACCTTGTCGGGCCTGGTTGCAGGCCGCGACCAGACCGCTGCGGACCGAGCGGAATGGGGTGCGATGCGCATGGACCCGACCGACATCGCCGACGTCACCGGTTCAACCTACAGCTACACCGTCAACGGCCATGGTCCGTTCGACAATTGGACCGGCTTGTTCACTCCTGGAGAACGGGTTCGCTTGCGCGTGATCAACGCTTCGGCGCAAACCACCTTCAACGTCCGAATTCCGGGCCTTGCGATGACTGTCGTCCAGGCCGACGGGCAGAATGTGCGCCCGGTCGAAATCGACGAGTTCCAGATCGGAGTTGCCGAGACGTTCGACGTCATCGTGTCGCCCAAGGACCGGGCGTACACCCTGGTGAGCGAAGCAAGCGACCGGTCCGGCCTTGGTCGGGCAACGCTTGCGCCGCGCGCCGGTATGTCGGCCCCGGTTCCGCCGCTTCGGCAGCGCCCGCTTGCGACTATGAAGGACATGGGCATGGGCGACATGAACCACGGCGGCAGCGCGCCTGCGGAGCCGCGCGGAGTCGACCCCTCCGCTGAACAGAATGCCTCCCGCGACTTATGGAAACTGACCGGCTGGACCGGCCCGGAGGCCAATTCTGCAATCCGCACCGAAGAGACCGCAATGGCCAGCATGGACCATGGCCCACACGGCGGCAGCGGCAACGCTGCGATGACCGGTATGGACCACGGGTCGATGGGCGCGATGGACATGCGAGACTTCGCCAATGCGCCGCAAGTCACCAAGGGCCCCGGTGTCCAGACGATCTCACCGATGCCCATCGACCGCACCGGCGAACCGCCGCAGGGCCTGGAAGGATTGGCCCACAAGGTGCTCACCTATCGTGACCTCGTCGCACTGGACCGCAACCCCGATCTTCGCACACCAACCCGCCAACTCGCGATCCACCTGACCGGAAACATGGAACGCTACATGTGGTCGTTCGACGGCGTGAAACTGAGCGAGCCTGCGGAGCCCATCCCGTTCCGACTGAACGAGCGGGTGCGCGTGACTTTGGTCAACGACACGATGATGGCCCATCCGATTCACCTGCACGGGCACTTCTTCGGACTGGTCACCGGCCACGGCGACCATGCACCGCGCAAACACACGGTTAATGTAGCACCCGGAGGGACGGTCACTTTTGACCTGACTGCCGACGCACCGGGCGACTGGGCGTTCCACTGCCACAACCTCTATCACATGACCGCGGGGATGATGCGTGTCGTGACGATCCGACCGATGACGGGAGAAGCAGCATGACCCGCCTTGCAATACTGCTCGGTACAGCTTCCCTCATCGCAGGGGCGATGCCAGCAAACGCCCAGCACAGCGGACATATGCCGGGAATGACGATGCCCGCACCGGCCAAACCGGCAGCAAAGAAACCCGCAGCCAAGAAAGCGGCGACGAAGAAGCCCACCGCCAAGAAACCGGCGGTGAAGAAGGCAGCCTCGAAAAAGGCGGTGACTGCCAAGTCCAGCCCACCGACGGCGGCAGACGACCCCCATGCCGGCCACGACATGTCTGCAATGCCGGGCATGGATATGACGGGTGATGACATGTCCGGTCACGACATGGGCGGCCAAGATGGCCACGCGATGCATGGAATGTCGTCACCCGAACCCGAAGTGCCGGTCGGCAATGAGCCTCCGCCACCGGTTCCCAGCGATCATGCAGCGGACGCCGTCTACGGCGCTGGAGCGATGGAGATGTCGCGGCACCACCTGGACAGTCACGGCGGACAGAACTTCGCCAAGGTGGCATTCAACATCGCCGAATATCAGGTGCGCGATGGCCGCGACAGCTACGAATGGAATGCGATGGCCTGGTATGGCGGCGACATCGACAAGTTGTGGCTCAAGAGCGAGGGCGAAGGAGCGGCTAGCGGGGCATTGGAGAGAGCCGAGCTGCAAGCGCTCTACAGCCACGCGATCGGCCCTTATTTCAACCTCCAGGGCGGCCTTCGTTATGACTTCAAGCCCGACCCCTCCCGGGCATATGCGGTGCTCGCGGTCGAAGGCGTGGCGCCGTATTGGTTTGACCTAGAGGGGTCATTTTTCCTGTCCAACAAGGGCGAGTTGATGGCCCGAGCCGAGGGATCCTATGATCAGCGTGTCACCCAGCGCCTGGTCTTGCAACCTCGGCTGGAAGTGAACTTCGCCGCCCAATCGAGCCGCGACATCGGTGTCGGCTCCGGCCTGTCCGATGCCGAGCTTGGTCTTCGCCTGCGCTACGAAATCCGCCGTGAATTGGCACCCTATGTCGGGATCCAATACCGGCGCGCGTTTGGTGACACTCGAAAATATCTTCGTGCTGAGGGCGAACGTGCGGGCGATGTCAGTTTCGTGACCGGGATTCGCCTGTGGTTTTGACCGGCATGCACGCCAGCAATCAGCGTCCGTTTTGCCGCTGAGGCGCTATTCCTCGCCCATTTTCAGGGCCGCGATGAACGCTTCCTGCGGAATGCTTACGTTCCCGTATTCACGCATCCGGGCCTTGCCCTTTTTCTGCTTTTCCAGCAGCTTTCTCTTGCGGGTCGCGTCGCCGCCATAACATTTTGCAGTGACGTCCTTGCGCAGCGCGCTGATCGTTTCCCGGGCAATGATCTTGCCGCCGATCGCGGCCTGGATCGGGATCTTGAACATGTGACGCGGGATGAGGTCTTTCAGGCGCTCACACATGCCGCGGCCGCGTTCTTCCGCGGTGCCGCGATGGACAATCATGCTCAGCGCATCGACCGGCTCCTCGTTGACCAGGATGCTCATCTTCACAAGGTCGCCTTCGCGGTGGCCGATCTGTTCGTAGTCGAAACTTGCATAGCCCTTGGAAATCGATTTCAAGCGGTCGTAGAAATCGAACACCACTTCGTTCAGCGGAAGCTCGTAGATCACCTGGGCGCGGCCCCCGACATAGGTTAGCTGTTGCTGGATCCCGCGCCGGTCCTGGCACAGCTTCAGGATCGCGCCCAGATATTCATCGGGAGTGTAGATCGTTGCCTTGATCCACGGCTCTTCGATGAAATTGATGCGGTTGATGTCGGGCATATCGGCCGGATTGTGCAATTCGATTACCGTCGCGGCCTCGTTCTTGGTATGCGCCAGATCGATGCGATAGACCACGCTAGGCGCGGTGGTAATGAGGTCGAGGTCATATTCGCGGGTCAGCCGCTCCTGGATGATCTCGAGGTGCAAAAGGCCAAGGAAGCCGCAGCGAAAGCCAAAGCCGAGCGCAGCGCTGGTTTCCATCTCGAAGCTGAAGCTGGCATCGTTAAGGCGCAATTTGTACAGGCTGTCGCGCAGCTTCTCGAACTCCGCTGCGTCGAGCGGGAACAGGCCGCAGAACACCACCGGCTGAACCATCTTGAAGCCCGGAAGCGCTTTGGCAGTCGGGTTCTTGACCGTGGTGATGGTGTCACCCACCGCAGTCTGCGCAACTTCCTTGATTTGCGCGGTGATGAAACCGATTTCGCCTGGACCCAATTCGGAAAGCTCGACGCGCTTGGGGGTGAAACAGCCGACCCTGTCCACAAGATGGTGGCTGCCTGCGTTCATGAATTTGATCGACTGGCCCTTCTTTAGGACTCCGTCCTGCACCCGCACCAGGATGACGACCCCCAGATACGGGTCATACCAGCTATCAACCAGCATCGCCTTCAAGGGAGCGTCGCGGTCGCCCTTGGGCGGCGGGATCTGATCGACAATCGCCTGGAGGATTTCCTCGATCCCGATTCCCGACTTGGCGCTGGCTTCGACCGATTTCGAAGTGTCGAGGCCGATTACTTCCTCGATTTCCAGCTTGACCTTGTCGGGGTCAGCGGCGGGCAGGTCGATCTTGTTGATGACCGGGATGATTTCATGGTCATGCTCGATCGACTGGTAAACGTTCGCAAGCGTCTGGGCTTCAACTCCTTGCGCGGCGTCGACCACCAAAAGCGCTCCCTCGCACGCGGCAAGGCTCCGGCTGACTTCATAGGCGAAGTCGACGTGGCCGGGAGTGTCCATCAGGTTGAGCTCGTAGGTCTCGCCATCCGCAGCAGTCCAGTTCAGGCGCACGGTCTGGCTCTTGATGGTGATCCCGCGTTCCTGCTCGATCTCCATATTGTCGAGTACCTGCGCGGTCATCTCGCGCGCAGTAAGGCCGCCAGTCGTCTGGATCAGGCGGTCGGCGAGCGTCGATTTCCCGTGATCGATGTGCGCGATAATCGAGAAATTGCGGATTTTTGAAAGATCAGTCATTTCGAGCGCGCCGCTAGCAGGAGTTTGGCTGCTTAGCGAGAGGCTTGCCTATTGTTCCGCGCTGGCGGATATCCGGTTGGGCATAGGAGGTCGCAATGAAAGTGACGATCACCCTCTTCGCCGGGGCCGGCGCCATCGCAGTGGCAGGCATGGCCGTAGTAGCAGCCCCTGGCTCCGCCGCACCAACCGACAATCCGCCGATCGCCACCTATTGGATGGACGTAACCACCCAAAGTGGCATGGGCGGCATGGGTGCCGGCGCAACGCCGGATATGTCGCAGATCATGGGGATGATGAACGGCCAGGCGCCAGCGGTATCGCATAGTCTGCGCTTGCGGCTCGCCTCCCGGACCGCGGCGCCGCAAGCGCCGCGCGCCGACCATTTGATCCCGCCGGCGATGCGCATGGGTCCAAGCCTTCCGCTCATCACCCCTTTACGGGCTGAACCGGAACCGGTCGGCCCGGTCGATGCGCGCGGCAAGCTGACCATCTATTGGGGCTGCGGTGAACATGTTGGTCCAGGTCAGCCCTTGGTCGTCGAGCTTGCAAGCCTAGCCAACGGCAAGGTGCCCGAAAGCGTGAAGCGCATGGCAATTACCATGGGCCGTTCCCCGCATTCCTATTCCGGCCCGCAAAGCGCCCCGGGTTTCGGGGAATGGCCCAACCGGCAGGACGCACGACCGGTGGCGCCCGGTGCCTCGCTTGCCGGATCCCACCGGGTTCAGAGCAACTACGCGCCGGAAATCGATTTCACCCTGAAGCCGGACGACGACTTCATGGGGCCGATGGCGATCAGCGAAGCGGGTAGCGCGCCGTCGGGCGCGCGGATCGTGCGCTGGAATGCGGTCCCGCGGGCCACCGGCTATGCGCTAGCGCTGTTCGGGGGAAACGAACGCGGTGAGACGGTCATGTGGAGCAGTGTGAAAAACGCCGGCTTTGCCAACCTCGATTATCTGACACCGGCCGATGCGGCCAAGGCAGTGGCATCCGGCGACGCTTTGGCTCCAAGCATTACGCAGTGCCTGCTTCCAAGCGAAGTTGCCCAGGCGATTCCGATGGGGATGATGATGGGGGTGGCTTATGGTCCACAGCTTCATTTTGCCGAAGCGCCGAAAAACCCCAAGTGGGCGGTCACGGTGCGCTACAAGTCCAATGGATCGCTGATGTTCGGAATGGCCGACATGATGGGAACGGCGAAGTCGCGCCAAAACAACGAGGGCGTGCAAGTGGCACGTGCAAGCCTTCGCTGAACTTTATTCGGGTCCGTACAGAAGCAGTGCGGCGATCGCCAGGATCGCGACCAGCGTATAGCCCAGCGAATGGTGAATGAAGCGCGGATGCCGGTGGCGGTGATGAAAACGATGCGCGGCGGCGATGGCGGCCGCGATTGCGACGATTACGAGGACGATCTGGATCGTGGCGTTCATCGCCGTAATAGACGCTTTTCACCGCCGTTTGTCGACAAGTTAGCTACGTATGCAGGATTCACGGATGCTGCGGTTGTCAGCGGCACGTCAGGGCAATAGCATTCGCGCCAACTATCCCAACGTAAACAAGAAATTTCTTCGGAGAGTATCCATGCGTCCGACTTGCCGCCTGTTCCTTCTAGCTGCGACCAGCAGCTTTGCCTTTGCCGCCGTTCCCGCCGCGGCGCAAATACCGGCTGCGCAACTGGTCAAGGAAGTGACCATTCCGCACTCCACGTTCAAGCTGAAGAATGGGCTGACGGTCATCGTTGCTGAGGATCACAAGGCGCCCATCGTTGCGGTCAACGTGTGGTACAACATCGGCTCGAAGGACGAGCCCAAGGGCAAGACCGGCTTCGCCCATCTTTACGAACACCTGATGTTCAACGGCAGCGAGAATATGCCTGGGGATTATTTCAAATATCTCCAGAATATCGGCGCGACCGATTATAACGGGACGACCGCGTTCGACCGGACCAACTATTTCCAGACCGTACCGAAAGGCGCGCTAGAGCGGGCGCTGTTCATGGAAAGCGACCGCATGGGCTGGATGCTGGGGGCGATCACTCAGGATGTACTCGATAACCAGCGCTCGGTGGTTCAGAACGAAAAGCGGCAGGGTGACAGCCGCCCCGGCGGGTTGGTGTTCTATGAAATCCTCGCGAACCTTTATCCCGAAGGTCACCCCTACCATCACCTCCCGATTGGCTCGATGGCCGATCTCGACAAGGCCAGTCTCGACGACGTGAAGAACTGGTTCCGTCAGAACTACGGCCCGAACAACGCGGTATTGGTGATTGCCGGGGATGTCACCGCGGCCGAAGCGAAGCCGCTGGTGGAGAGGTATTTCGGGGCGATCCCGGCTGGCCCAAAACACGTTCCCGCAATGGCCAACATCCCCTCGCTCGCAGCGCCCAAGACCATCGTCATGAAGGACAATGTCGCGGCGACCTCGATCCAGCGTTTGTGGGCCGTGCCTGGGATGCTCGATGCCCAGCTTTCCGCTCTCGACATCGGCTCGTCCGTGCTGGGCGGGCTGGCCAGTTCGCGGCTCGACGAAAAGCTGGTCCGCGACGAGCGCGTTGCCGTTAGCGTTTCCGCTGGCATGTACGATTTCCACCGCGCGGGGATCATCGCGGTCTCTGCAACCGTCAAGCCGGGGGTCGACCCCGCGCTCGTGTCGAAGCGCCTGGACGAAGTCATGGGCGATTTTATCGCCAACGGGCCGACCAAGGCGGAAGTCGAGCGCGCGGTGATGAGCAAGGTTGCCGGCGATATCCGCGGCCTTGAACAAGTCGGCGGTTTCGACGGCAAGGCGCAAATCCTCAACGAGGGTCAGACGCTCGCCGGTGACAGCGACTTTTACAAGAAAAGCCTGGCGACCTACGCAGCGATCACTCCACAGGCGGTGAAGAAGGCGATGGCCAAGTGGTTGACCCGCCCGCCGCTGACAATCGTCCTAGAGCCGGGGGAACGCCCGGCCTACGAAGACGCCAAGTCGGTCGAGCCGCCGGCCAAGGTGGAGCGCGCGGAACTGGCCCCCACCCGCACTGCGCCGGGCGTCAGCGATGACGTCAAACTCGACTTTCCGAAAATCGTTCATACCCGCCTTAGCAACGGGATTGCGGTTGATTTCGCCCAGCGCGGATCGATCCCGATTACCCAGGTCGCAATGAGTTTCGACGCCGGCAACGCAGCCGACCCGGTCGCGGCACGGGGCTTGTCGGACATGACCATGAACCTGCTCGACGAGGGCACCTCGACCATGACCTCGCAGCAGTTTGCAGAGGCCAAAGAAGTGCTGGGGGCAGAAATCAGCACCGGAAATTCAGCGGACAACAGTGTCATCTACTTGTCGGCACTGACTCCTAACCTGGCGCCGTCGTTAAGCCTGATGAGCGCGGTCGCACGCGACCCCGCATTCCAGGAAGGCGATATCGAACGCCTCAAGGCGCAGACGCTGACGGGAATTGCCCAAATGATCAAAGACCCGACACAGGCGGGCAGCCGCATTCTGCCGTCGGTACTGTACGGGCCCCACCACCCCTATGGCGGCGCACCGGGCGGCGACCCTGCAGCGATCGCGGGATTTTCCGCCAACGACTTCCGGGCCTTCAAGGCGAAGTGGCTGCGCCCCGACAATGTCAAACTTTTCGTGGTTTCCGACCAGCCCCAGGCGGTGGTCATGACCCAACTCAACAAGGCGTTCGGAGACTGGAGCGCGCCGGCGCAGTCCAAGGGCGTCAAGGCCTTCCCCGCCCTTCCCGCCCGGGCGACCGCTCAGAAAATCCTGCTGGTCGATCGTAAGGGCGCCCCGCAATCGACGATCTATGGCGTGCAATTGCTCCCGTTCGATCCCAAGGGCGACATCGTCCCCCTCGACGCAGCAACCGACGTGGTGGGCGGGAATTTCCTGTCGCGGATCAACATGGACCTGCGTGAAGAGAAGGGTTGGTCCTACGGGGTACGCGCCAACTTGTCGCTTCAGGAGAAGGCGGTGCCCTATATCGTCTCCGCACCGGTCCAGGCTGACCGCACTGGCGACGCCCTTGCGGCACTAAACCAGCAGTTCGGCGACTTCCTGTCGAACAAGGGCGTGAACGAAGAGGAATTGGGCCGCACCATCGTCAAGAAGAAGAAGGCGCTACCTGGCCAGTTTGAAACTGCAAGTTCAGTGTTGTCGGCGATGATTCGGATCGACCAGTTTGACCGGCCCGACGACTATTATGTCAAGCTTCCGGCTGAATATGACGCGATGACCGCGACCTCACTCGACCAGGCGGCGCGCACCATGATCGACCCCAAGGGTTTCGTGTGGATCGTCACCGGCGATGCAGAGAAGGTCCGTCCGCAGCTCGACAAGCTTGGCCTCCCGATCGAGGTGGTGGAGGTTAAGTAAGCGCGGTCCAAGCAATATGATAAAGAAAGGGCCCGGCGCGATCCGGGCCCTTTTTGCATGCGGCTGAGGTCGGCGATCAGTCGCGCAGGCTTGCGGGTACGACCCCGCCATTTTCCTCAAGTTTCTGCATCACCGCCTTCTGCAGCGCCACGTTCTGTTCGGCGCTGCCTGCTTCGCCTGCATTGACCCCTAGCTCGGCGGCGAGTTCCTTGCGCGCAGAAAGGCCCGAATCCATATCGAGCAATTTCAGCAGGTCGACGATCGAGGTGCGATAATTGAGATTTTCTTCGCCCTTCGTCTTGGCCATTTCGTCCAGCACGGCACCGACATCGACCTTGGTGGCGGTCGGGCTCTCATTGCCGCCGATAAACCCTCCGCCGCCAGTATTACCTTCAGTCTGGGTTTGAGCCTGGGCCTGTTTGGGGTGGAAGATCTTTTTCAGGATGTTTCCAAAGATACTCATGCAATGACTCCTCGTCTGGTCGGCCAAGCGCGGCCGGGTTGATTTGTCGTATCAACCAACAAGGGGTGCTGACGGGTCCGCGGCCCGCCGTGCCTTAACTCACGAGACGGGTGACGTGCCCCATCTTTCGGCCGGGGCGTGCCTCGCCCTTGCCGTAAATATGAAGACGGGCGCCGGGCTCGGCAATGAGTGCGGGCCAGTCATCAAGGTCCGCGCCAATGAGGTTTTGCATCGTCGCACCAATGGTGACGAGACCGGGATCGCCCAGCGGGAGTCCGCAAATCGCGCGGATATGCTGTTCAAACTGGCTGGTCCGCGCGCCTTCGATAGTCCAATGCCCGCTGTTGTGAACGCGCGGCGCGAATTCATTGACCAGTGGACCTTGCGCGCAGGCGAAAAATTCGACGGTGAACACCCCGACATGGCCCAGTTCCTCGGCAATCCGGGCAGCTTGGGCGATCGCTTGGTCGGAAAGCTTGTCGATTGCCGCACCGGCCGGGACACTACTGGTCCGAAGAACTCCGCCCTGGTGGACGTTGCGGGGGATCGGGAAAGGGCGGATTTCGCCCCCCAAGCTGCGGGCCAGCACGACCGAGAATTCGGCTTCGAAGTCGATGACTTTCTCGGCCACTGAAGGCGCCTTGCCGAGTGCCTCCCACGCCGTTCCGGCGGCGGTTGGATCGTCGACCCGTACTTGCCCCTTGCCGTCATAACCGAAGCGGCGGGTCTTGAGGATGATCGCGCCGCCCAGCGCGGCAATCGCCGACACAATGTCGTCCGGACTGTCGACGGTGCGCCATGGCGCGGGAGTCGCGCCGCATGCCTCGACAAACCGCTTTTCGGTCGCCCTGTCCTGCCCCACCTCGAGGCTGCGGGCTCCCGGCCGGAGCTTGTCGCCGAGTGCCTCCAACGGCTCAACCGCGAGATTTTCGAATTCGTAGGTCACGACGTCGCATGCGCTGGCAAACCGGCGAAGCGCGTCGCAATCGTCGAACGAACCGCGCGTGAAATTCTTCGCGACCTGGGCAGCGCAAGGAAATTCGTGCGGATCGTAGATATGGCAGGACATGCCAAGGTCGGCAGCGGCCATCGACAGCATTCGGCCCAACTGGCCACCGCCGACGATGCCGATCATCGTCCCGGGACCGAGCCTCATTCGGGACTTTCGCCGACCTGGCCGGTCTGGTGTTCGCGGTAGGTTTCGATCCGTTCGGCCAATGAATCGTCTCCGGTGGCAAGGATTGCAGCGGCAAGCAGCGCGGCGTTGATTGCCCCGGCCTTGCCGATGGCTAGAGTCCCAACCGGAATCCCGGCGGGCATCTGGACGATCGACAACAGGCTATCCATGCCTTTCAGGGACTTGCTTTCAACCGGAACCCCGAGCACGGGCAAGGGTGTCATCGCCGCTGCCATGCCCGGCAGGTGCGCAGCCCCGCCGGCGCCCGCGACGATCACCTTGAGACCCCGGCCTTTGGCGCCGGCAGCATAATCGTACAAACGCCGCGGCGTGCGGTGCGCGGAAACGACTTTGACTTCATGGGGGACGCCCAGTTGTTTTAGCGTCTCGGCGGCATGGACCATCGTGTCCCAGTCCGACTTGCTGCCCATGATGATACCGACTAGCGGCTCGTCCATTGTCCCGTCCCGATACAATTGCCGGAACGCTCTCGTTTAGGGCGAGACGATGGTGCAGGCAATCGCCGGACATGCGTTTGGGTATGCGATCCGCATTTGCGCGACGCGGCATGCTGTTATAACGCTGTTTTAAGGGTGGGATTAATCGGAAAATGAACGACTTCGCGCCGGAAATGCATGACGCCGCCGCTCTAAAAGCGGAAATTGCCCGGTTGCGCGCGCATGTTGAACGCCTTGAAGAGCAGGTCGAGGCGCTCGACCAGCTTGCGCACCAGGACCCGTTGATTGCGCTTCCCAATCGCCGCGCCTTCATGCGTGAGCTTGAGCGGCTGGTGGCACGTGTGACGCGTCACGGCGAAGGCGCTGCATTGCTGTTCGTCGACTTCGACGGTTTGAAAACGATCAACGACAGCTTCGGCCATCATTGCGGTGATCAGGCGCTGATCAAGGTTGCGGAACTGCTGTGTGAAGAGGTGCGGCGTAGTGACGCGGTGGGACGCATCGGCGGCGATGAATTCGGCGTGCTGCTCCAGAACACCACCCAAGAGGGCGCGCAGGAAACCGCAGAGCGGCTTCGCGACATCATTTGCTCGTTCGGGTTCAGCCACGGCGGCGCCTCGGTTCCCCTAGGCGTTTCGATCGGCGTGGCGATGATCGCTCCCGGCGACAGCGCGACCGATGTCATGACCCGCGCCGATGAGGAAATGTATCGCCGCAAGGACGCCGCTTAAACCTCGTTGAGGTAAAACCGCCGAACGAGCGAGAGGTCGTCGCCAAGCTCATAGACGATCGGCTGTCCGGTGGGGATTTCCAGTCCGATGATTTCGGAGTCGCTGATCCCAGAAAGGTGTTTCTCCAAGGCCCGCAAGCTGTTGCCATGGGCGGCGACAATGACCCGTTTGCCAGCCTTGAGCGCAGGCGCAATCTCAGCGTCGAAATAGGGCAAAACGCGCTCGATCGTATTCTTGAGACTTTCGCTGCGGGGAACTTCGACCCCGGCATAGCGGCGGTCGCCCGAGACATCATACTGACTCGACGCCTCGAGGGCGGGGGGTGGAATGTCGAAGCTCCGGCGCCAAATCTTGACCTGTGCCTCACCCACTTTGTCGATCATTTCCTGCTTGTTGAGCCCGGTCAGTCCGCCATAGTGCCGCTCGTTCAGCCGCCACGCTTTGGTCACCGGCAGCCACAGGCGGTCCATCTCGTGCAGGACGAGGTGCAGGGTGCGGATCGCCCGCGTCTGCACGCTGGTGAAACAGCAGTCGAAGTCCATTCCTTTGTCGGCCAGCAGCCGACCGGCGGCGCGCGCCTCGGTTACGCCCTTCGGGCTAAGGTCGACATCCCACCAGCCGGTGAAACGGTTCTCAAGGTTCCACTGCGACTGGCCGTGGCGAAGCAGGACGAGGGTCGGCATCAGACCTACTTTTTCGCCTTCTTGGCCAAGGCCAGCTGAGGAAGAATCGCGTAGAGCGTGTCGAGGCAGGCATAGGCGAGATGCTTCGAGCGCTCCGGGCTCCAGCCGTGAACCGGGTCGGGAAGGTCGAAATTGTCCTTGAACGGCATTTCCAGGGTCATCGACACGGCACCATAACGTTCGGCAAGCTGGGTCGTGGACATCGACATGTTGGCTTGGCCGGGAGCAGGAATCTCATAGCCTTTTGAGCGCTGGAAATCGGGGGAAATGCGTTCCAGCGTCTCACCGAACAGGTCGAACAGTTTCTTCTGGCTTTCGGTAATCGAGGGGATGCCCTCAAAGCCGGCCAGGAAGTTGGCAGGGATCGCCTCGTCGCCATGGATGTCCATCGCGAAATCGACCCCGGTGTGGTCCATCGCATTGCGCACGCACAGGACCTCGGGACTCTTCTCCTCGCTCGGCTTGTCCCATTCGCGGTTGAGGTTCACGCCGACCGCATTGGTACGCAAGTGGCCGCGGCGGGAGCCGTCAGGGTTCATGTTCGGAACGACATGGAAGGTGCATTTTTCGCGCAGCACGCGGGCAACCGGATCGTCTTCGTCGGTAAGTTTCTCAAGGGCGCCTTCCATCCACCACTCGGCCATGCTCTCGCCCGGGTGCTGGCGGGCATAAAGCCAGCAGATAAGCTTTCCCGAACCGATCGTAAGGCAGTCCAGGTCCTGACCGTCATGAGTTCTTGCCAAGCGACCGGTACGTCGTCTCGGGAAACCCTGCGACGGCATTCACCAGGTCATGGTGGCGTTCCATCGAATAAGGCGCGAAATAGGCAATCCACACCGGTTCTTGCGGCATGGTGAAGCGCATGGTGAGGTTGCCGCCTTCGTAATGCGTATCGTCGATCCGCATCCATTCTTCGCGGTCGAGCGAGATGCATGCCTTATAGTCCGGCCAGCCGTCGGGATAAGCGGCGCCCGCGCAATTGACGATGCGGAGCGTGGCTTCCTTGCCTGCCTGCCCGGCAACTCGGAAATAGAACCACTGGTAAAAATCACTCATGTGGTCGGTGACGATTTCCAAATCGGCGCGGTTGCCGTCCTGGTTCACTACTCGGATGTTGCCGGCATCGAAGCTCGACGAAATGGTCAGGGTCATGGTTGTCCTTGGACTTAACGATTGTCGCGCGCCTGATAGTGTGCCCCGGCGCGGGTGGAAACCCCCACGCCAGGGCAGGCGCGTGCTGCTGCTGCCAGCTCATTCCTTGGCGTCTGAAGACGCTTCAACCTTTGTTTACCGGCACCGACTAGATTTCCAGTATGGAACGCCTTGCCATCGTCTTGCTCCTGGCTTTTGCGTTTGTCGGTTCGATGATGACCGACATCGGCCAGCCGCCAAATAGCACGTCGGGCTCGCCGCCAATCGCAGTGAGCCGCTATGACGACGGCGACCAGGCGTCGCGCTCGTCGGTTCATCGACTTTCGGCTCAAGCACCCGAGTTCGCGTCATCGTCGAAAGGCGGGGCGCTGGTTCTTGAACGCGCCGCTGACGGACATTTCTATGCCGACGTCGCGGTTAACAACCGGACTCTCAGGATGATGGTCGATACTGGCGCAAGCACGATCGCGCTTACCGCCGAAGATGCGCGGCGCGCGGGCATTCCGACGTCTTTGTCGATGAACCTGGCTGTGGGTGAGGGCGCTGGGGGAACGGTTTATGGAGATGTTGCGCGGCTTTCTTCGGTGCGGCTGGGCAAGGTGAGCGCGCGTGACCTGCCGGTGGTCGTCATCAAGGGGGGAAGCCAGTCGCTCCTCGGTCAAAGCTTCCTGCGGCAGTTCAAATCGGTGAACATCGAAGGTGATCACATGGTCCTGCGCGGGTGACGACGATGCAGACTCGCCTTGACTTGATCGCGGTCCACCCCTAGTTGCGCCTCCGGTTTCTTAACCTTCCGACAGATTCTTAAGCAGTTAACGAGGCAGGCGCCCGGCCATGAAGATTCGCAATTCGCTCAAGTCGCTCAAGTCGCGTCACCGGGACTGTCGCGTCATTCGTCGCCGTGGGCGCACCTATGTCATCAACAAGACGAATCGTCGGTTCAAAGCCCGCCAGGGCTGAACCGTCATCCCCCATTCACCTGTCGCGGTTTATGATTCGCGATGGTGAGATGATGACAAATATCGTGAAAACCCTGTTGGTCGGTGCGGTGGTGATAATCGCCGCGGGCGGTGCTGTGTCCATTGCCTATGCGCAGCAACAGCCCCCCGCTCCGGCAACGCCCAATGGCTGGAACTATGAAATCCGCGACGGAAAGCGCGTGCCCAAGGGCCAGCGCGTCAAGCAGGCCGACGGCAGTTGGCGCGAGGAAATCCGCCAAGGTAATTGCGTCACGGTCAAGGAACGATCGGCGCAGGGTGATTATCGCGAAACGCGCCAGTGCGATCCCAAGCCTGAATAGTGACTAGCCGGCGTTTTTGCCGGCTGCACTTCCCATCTTGTCAAAGCTACCTTCCGGCAGCTTGCTGATTTCACATTTTGGCAAATCGGTACCTTCAAGGTCCTTGCAGTCGCGTGCTTGCGCGCTCCCGTCAGGCCCCGAGAAGATCGCCCAATCGCGTCCATTGTTGCAATGCGCGGTCCACATATCGAGATTCTTGTACTTGGCGACGAAACCCGCTTTCTCGACCCGCTCGCACTGGTACCCAAGGTCGTAGATCGCGCGCTTCAGGGCGATTGCCAGGTCAAATGCATTGAGTTCGTGAAGGCGGTCTTGCTCGGGACTGCGGACCTCGATCGCAGAGGCGCGGTTGTCGGTCGGCGGAGCTTTGCCGCACGAAGCGATTGTGGCTGTCGCCGCAAGGGCAAGAACGAGTCGAGTCGGGGACATGGCTGGCTCCTTTCTTCAATCGAACGCGCGGGGCGCGGTTAGGATCAATCGGTATAGTCGATCGAGACCCGGGCGGCAGCCGACTTGGCGCGCGCAATCGCGTCCTCGACCGTGACGTCGCGGGCCAGCGCCACGCCCATACGCCGCCCCTCGTGAGTTTCAGGCTTGGCGAAAATTCGCACGTCGACCGGCCGGTCCTTTGCGCCCAGCGCCAGTGCATCGGAAAGCCCGGAATAAGTGAACGCCTTTCCAGCGCGCTGGGCAAGAATGACAGCCGAAGCCGAAGGACCGCTAAGCTCGACCGCGGGGATGGGAAGACCGAGAATCGCGCGCAGGTGAAGCTCGAACTGATTGGGGAACTGGCTCAGCAGCGTGACCATGCCGGTGTCGTGCGGGCGCGGCGAAAGTTCGGAAAAAACTGCCTTGTCGCCGGTGATGAAGAACTCAACCCCGAACAGCCCGTGTCCGCCTAACGCTTCGACAATCTTGCGGGCCTGGTGGCGGGCGGAGAACAGGGCGCCCTGCGACAGATGCGCGGGCTGCCAGCTTTCGCGATAGTCGCCGTGTTCCTGGCGGTGGCCGATTGCCGGGCAGAAAATCACGCCGTCCTTGGTCGCAACGGTCAGCAATGTGATCTCACTGTCGAACTTGATGAATTCCTCAACGATCACACGCGGCCGGTCACCGCGCATGTTGGCGACCGCATATTCCCACGCCTGCTCGACCTCGACCAGGCTATCGGCGACCGACTGGCCCTTGCCCGATGACGACATCACGGGCTTGATCACGCACGGCAGCCCCACCTCCTGGCTGGCAGCGATCGCTTCCTTCTTGCTCGTGGCAAAACGATAGGCGCTGGTGTTGAGCGCTAGTTCGTTGGACGCGAAATCGCGGATGCCGTCCCGGTTCATGGTCAGTTGCACCGCCTTAGCCGAAGGGGCAACGCGGTGACCCTGGGCTTCCAGCCGGGCCAGCGTTTCGGTGTCGATCGCCTCGATTTCGGGGACGATGACGTCGGGCTTGTGCTTGCGGACGGCGGCGGACAGCGCTTTGCCGTCAAGCATGGAAAAGACTTCGCTCGTGTCGGCGACTTGCATTGCGGGCGCACCCGCATAGCGGTCGCAAGCGATCACCCGGCAACCAAGGCGCTTGGCGGCGATTGCGAATTCGCGGCCAAGTTCGCCCGAACCCAGCAACATCAATGTGGCTACATGCATGGCGAAGCGCGATAGCGGCGCGGCTCGCGCTGCGCTAGACCAAGCCTTGAAGGGAGAGTTAATCGATGCGTGCAGTTTTACTGACCGCCATTGCCGTGGCGCTTGCCGCAGCGGCGCCGCACCCGACTCCATCAGGAATCGTGGAGGGCGCCCCGGCCACCGCCTGGAAGGCAATTGCGCCCGACAACCTGTTGGTGATGGACGTGGCTGGCAAAGGGCGCGTGGTCGTCGAACTCGCCCCCGCCTTTGCACCGGTACACGTCGGCAATATCCGGCTGCTTGCAAAAAGTGGCTATTGGAACGGTGCCAACATCTACCGGGTCCAGGACAATTATGTCGCGCAGTGGGGAAATGGCGAAAGTGAAAAGCCGTGGCCCAAGGGTGTCGACCCATTCCCGCCGCCTGAATATGATCGTGCCGCTAAGGGGCTTTCGATCACGCCGCTCAAATATCCGGATCCCTATGCGCCCAAGGTCGGGTTCGCCGACGGCTGGCCGGTTGGCTATGACCCGGTCCGCGGATGGGCGACGCTGACCCATTGTTATGGTTATGTCGGTGCTGGACGCGGCCTGTCGCCGGATACCGGAAGCGGCGGCGAGCTTTATGCGATTATCGGCCAGCCAACCCGTCATATGGACCGCAACCTGGCGATCGTTGGCCGGGTGATCGAGGGAATCGACATTCTCGCCTCGCTGCCGCGTGGAACCGGGCCACTGGGCTTCTACGAGGACAATAAAATGGCTGTGCCGATCCTTCGGGTATCACTGGCGTCGACGCTGAAGCCGGCCGAGCGTCCCGAGTTCGAGGTGATGGATACCGCCAGCGACAGCTTTGCCGCGTACCTCAAGTCGCGCGCTAATCGGCTCGACGATTTCTACGACCGGCCAGCAGGGGGCGTAGACGTGTGCGCGGTGCAGGTGCCAGTCAGGCGCAAGCGAACTGAAACGGACGAAAAGCGCTAGCGGAGTTCGGAAATATCGAGGCCTTCAAGGCTGATCGGCTCGGCAAATTCAGCACCGATTTTTTCACCGGCAATCCAGCGCACCACGGCATTTGCGCGCTCACGCCCCGGAAGCATCAGCCACACCCGTGCGCCGATTTCAAAATGGGCGCTGGTCTCAGCCATGAAACCGCGCTCGGAGATATTGATGACCTTGGCCTCGATCCCGCTCGAGCCCAATTCGCGCATTTTGGCGTCGAGTACGACTGGAAGGCGCGCTTCGCGCCTACGGTCGCTCGGATCATCTGCAATGCGTGCCTTCATCAATCTGCAAGCTCTCCATGGACCGGACAAGCGATTGCCCGGTGGGACCGCACTTGTGCCTAGTCACGCCCGCGGTCAAGTAAATGCATGTCATTTCCGATCGCCCGTTCGTGCGCGCCAAGGGCCATCGACGCCGTTCCTCAACCTGCCACTTTTTTACCCAACCTCCGCTTAATATCTGGTTTGCAAGCCGTTCATCCGATCGGCGCTAGCCGGGAGCCTCTCTGCGCGATAGGATCGCGACCCAGATACCAAGGAGATACCGCACCCGTGACCCGCGCCCGCCAACTGATTGCCGCTGTGGCCTTTCCGGCTTTCCTCCTGGCTTCGGCGGCGAGTGCGCAAATCGGCGTTTCCCCAGCCACCGACCGCCCGGACACGGACAGCGCAGACTTCAAGGCCGACAGCCCCGACGCAGAAGATACAGCACCCGAGGTTTTACCGCCGGCAATTTGGAACCCGGTCGATGCGCAGGACCTGCTTTATTATGCGCAGCAGGTGGAACGCGACGGGCTGAACCCGGCCGACTATGATCTCAAGGCACTCCAGGACGCGTTGCGGTCGACCGACATTGCGGCAATATCGGCTGCTGCGAACCGGACTTTCGACAAGCTTGCGACGGACCTTGCGCTTGGCCATGTCCCTGCCAAGGCGCGGATCGATTGGCACATTCCCGACAAGGACCTGCCGCTGTCAAAACTCCGCTGGGTTGCGCAGGATGCGCTCTCCCGTCACGACGTGCGCGGCGCGCTCGACGGCCTGCTTCCCACGCATCCGCAATATCTCTCGCTCAGGTCCGCGCTTGAAGTCACCCCGGCGACCGACAAGGTGACACTCGACCGCATCCGCCTCAACATGGACCGCTGGCGTTGGCTTCCGCGGGAGCTTGGTGAGCGCTATATCATCGTGAACGTCCCAAGCTACCATGCGACCCTGGTTGAAAAGGGCCAGAACCGCTGGAAGGAACGTGCGATCGCCGGCTCGACCCGGACTCCAACTCCGCAACTTACCGCAATGGCCACCGGCGTCGTCCTCAACCCTTGGTGGGAAGTGCCCAAGTCGATCGAGGGCGAGGTTCGCGGCAAGAACGGGTTCGTGCCGCTCAAGGGTGACAAGGGGCAAATCCTGCGCTGGCGCCAGCCGCCGGGACCGTCGAATGCCTTGGGGCAGGTGAAGTTCATCATGCCCAATTCAAAGGCGATCTACCTTCACGACACCAACGCGCGTAGCCGGTTCAACGACAAGACACGCGCCTTGAGCCACGGTTGCATTCGCACCCAGCACATCCTCGACCTCGCCACCGTCCTGCTTGGCGACGATGGCGGGCAATGGGACGATGCACGGGTCAAGAAAGTTCTCGCCAGCAAGAAAACGGTGAACGCCAAGTTCGTGAACCCGCTTCCGGTCTACATCGTCTATTTCAGCGCGGCCGCGCTGACCGACGGTCGAATTGTTACGTACAAGGATATTTACGGGCGCGATTCGGGCGCGCTCAAGGCGCTCCAATCTGCGGACGGCGGAGCACCGACAAAGGGGGGCGTTAACTAGGCCGCGTCGCGCGGATCAGTTTTCCTTGGGAAGGTCCTTCATCCGGCGCTTCATTGCCTTGCCGATGGCATCCTTCTGCGCGGCCCCCGACGCCGCCATCGCGGTATCGTAGAGCGCAGACAGATAGGCTCGATCGCTGTCTGACAGGACAAAGGTGACGCCTGTGGGATGGGGCTGATCGAACATCGAAAGAATTGATTCCGACGGGTTGCGGTCCGCCTGGCGCGGGTTCGACAGGCCAACGAAGGCGGCATAATCCGCCACTTCGCCGAGCGAGTAGCCGCGGATCTGCCACGCATCGAGAAGGATCAGAACGCCCGAAAAGGCCGGGGTTGTCGCCTTGGCGATCCGGCTGTTGCGAAGGGTGCATCCGTCGGCGCATTCGCTGGTGACTGAAAGCCACCGCGCCGCGCGGTCGCTGCGGCGGAAATTGTTGATTTTGCCCTGGCCATCGTCGCGCGGGAATATCTGCGCGATCCGGTCAGCCATGACATCGGCGCTGGGGGTAACGATGATAATAAGATCCGGGACACAGCGCGATAATCGTTTCAGTTCCAGCGCGCTTGCGACCGCCATAATCCGCTGTTCGACATAGGCCGCTTGCTCGGGGGCGATTCCCGCAACCGAGGGACAGACGAAATCCTTCCATCGGCCAAGCTGATCGGTGGGCCCGGCCTGGGCAAGTCGATCGACGAATGTCTTCAACGCGTCCTGGCGCTTGCCCTCGACGAGCACGTCGTCCTCGGTTGAGGGTTGGGGCGCCGGGGCGGCGTTGAGTGGCATCGCGACCGCCATCGAGGCGAACGCGACGCGCCTAGGCAACCACGAAATCTCAATGGCATGGAAGGCGGATCAGGCCAGTTTGTCAGCGAAGATCAAGCGTCCGCCGGCAAGGCGCTCCATAACCCGGCGCTGGTCTGCCTTGGAGAATGCGAAGCACCCTTCAGAACGACCCAGCTTGCCGTGCATGGCAATCATGTCGGGCTCAGCATACCAGGCGTTGTGGATTACGATTGCGCGCGCCTCGGCATTGTTATTTGACCAATCGCGACCCTGGACCTTCATCGAAAGCCCGTATTTGCCGTGGTAATAATCGGCGGTGGTGTAGGCCCCGTTGGAGCTCGCATGGCTTCCAAAATCATTCGAAAAGCGATCCAGATAGCCCGAATGCGCCGGGTCCGACCCGCGGCCGTGGGCGACTGCAAAGCTATCGACCTGGCCGCTCAACAGGTCGACCACGTAAAACCGCTTCTGGCCGCTCGACTTCGAGAAATCGACAACGCCGATTGCGTCGCGATAGCGAATTGCGTGCTGCTCGAGTGCGGCCTTGGCACGGGCAAACAACTGGGGGTCGATTCCACCCGGCGCCGCAAGCGGATCGCGGGGTGCGGACTCGCAGGCGGGAGAGTGGTCACGGTACCGGTCGAAGGAAGCGTCAAAGTCGGCAGAATCTGCGCTGCGGCGGCGGTGGAAAGCACTACGCCAGCGGCGCCGTAAGTACCAAGCCGCAGCATCTCGCGACGATCGAGCATATTAGAATTCCCTCCCACTTCTGAAAGGAAGGTATATCAATCAACAGGTTAACTGCCGATAACCATTTTGCCATTTTGTCCGTGTTCGTCGCGTTGCACCAACGCTTCATCGCAAGCACGGAACAAACCCTTTACTTGCTTCCTGGTTACGGGGCTGCTAGTGGCCGCGCGCCTCCGAAGGGTTTCCTTGCGGTGCGCAATAGCTATTGCCGGTATGTTTGGTCTTGCAAAGGCCCTAACGTGCCTCGGGCCTAATCGGGCCACCACAAAGAGAAACGGAGTTGACGGGACTTTATGCAAATCATCGTTCGCGACAATAATGTCGAGCAGGCCCTGCGGGCGCTCAAGAAGAAGCTGCAACGCGAAGGCGTGTATCGCGAGATGAAGCTGCGCCGTCACTATGAAAAGCCGTCGGAAAAGCGCGCGCGTGAACGCGCCGCTGCGATTCGCCGTGCGCGCAAGCTCGAGCGCAAGCGCGTCGAGCGCGAAGGCGGCCGCTAATTAGCCGCCGGGCCGACGCCCGATGACCGATACGCAAACCGCACCGCGCGGCGGCCCGTCCGCCGGAAAGCTGTGGCTCGGCTTCCTTGTGCTGATCGCTGCCGCCTTGGCGCTTGCCTGGTTTGGCGCGGGGCACATGCGCGCCGAGGTTTCGCAAAGCGGCCTGCAGTTCCAGGTCCTGACAGAGGGCGAGGGCCAGCCGATCGGCCCGCAGGACGCCGCGCTGCTGGATTACGTGCTGACTTCCGACGACGGCCAAGTGCTCGATTCCAGCGAGGCCCATGGCGGCCCCCAGCCGTTTGCTCAGGAAATGGTGTTCCCCGGTTTCGCTGAAGCGATGGGCAAGATGCGCAAGGGCGGCGAATATAAGTTCAGCTTCCCGCAAAGCCTTGCCTTTGGCGACAATCCGCCGCCGCCGGGTTTCCCTGCCGACAGCAACCTAAATTTCCAGGTCAAGGTACGCGAAATCGCCAAGGACGGCGCTGCGATGATGCGCCGCGCCCCGCCGCCCGCACAATAAGACTTCAGGCCCTGGTGGTTTTCGAACGCCGCTTCCGGACTGTCGGGGGCGGCGTTTTTTCTGGCACTGCAACTGCCGTCTTACGCCCGCTCATCTCTACCAGCACGACTTTCAGCGTTGCCAGGATAGGGTCCGCGAACAGAATTCCCAAGATCCCGAACAGCGCGCCCATGATGACCTGCATCGCCAGTACCACCGCTGGCGCAAGATCGACCGTCTTGCGCGCGATATAGGGGACCACAAGATAGCCATCGATATTCTGCACCAGGAAATAGGTGAAAATCGCGTACAGGCCAGTTTCCGCCCCGGCCGAGAATCCAACCGCGACAATCAACACGCCAGAGATGATCGCGCCGATGTTAGGGATGAAGGCGAGAAGTCCCGTGACCAGGCCCAACAGCGCCGCCATCGGCACACCGCCAAGATGAAGCATGATGAACGTGAACACGCCTTCGAACGCCATTCCCACTAGGCGCCCGAACAGCAACCGCCGAAGGGTGAAACCGACATGTTCGGCTATGCGGTAGAAGCCGGCGCGATGACGCTGGGGAAGCATCCATGCCAGCCCGCGATCATAGAGCCTGGGTTCGGCCGCAAGGAACATACCGATGACCATCATCATGAACAGGCTGGTCAAGCCGCCGATTGCGGTTCCGACAGCACTGGTCAGCCGCCCGACTGAGCCCAGCAGTTGCGACGTGAGGCCGCTTGCCTGGCCCTTGGGCACCAGCCCGGTTGTTTCCAGATAGGCGGAGAATTGATCGAATTGTTCCGTGACGACGTGGCGCAGCGCATCGGCCTGGTGCCCGATCGTGGTCCCCGCATAGTAGAATACCCAGCCGATGAAGCCGAAGCCCAGCAGGATGACGAGCAACAGTCGCCAGCCGCGTCCGACGGGAAGGTAGCGTCCGAACAGGCGGACCCCGCCATCAAGAAGGACTGCAAAGATTGCGCCGCCGACGATTAGCAACAGTGGTTGGGCAAGGAAGATGATCCCGGCTGCGGCAAGCACCATACCGATCCACACCATCGCCCGGCGCATCTCCAGCCGAACCAGGGGATCGGTAATTTCGCTAGGCCCGGGCCGCTCGTCGATATCGCTCGGTGGAACGGTCCCAGATGCCAAAGCCTAGCTCCTTAACGAGCGCCCGGCGCGGCCGGGCCTGAATGCCGTGAACCAGCTTACAGGGTTCCACCATTTCGTCGACCCATCGAGCGAAAAGGTGATGAATTCGGCGCGCCCGCCAACGTTCTCCAGCGGGATCGGGCCGCCAAGCCCGCCTTCGCTTGCCGGCACTCTGCTATCGGCGCTGTCGTCGCGATTGTCGCCCATCAGCCAAACATGGCCATCGGGGATGGTGATCGGGCCGAAGTTGTCAGTCACCCGCGGACCCAACTCTACCGTGTCGTAGGAAACGCCGTTGGGCAACGTCTCACGAACTACTGGCACGTGGCATGTTACACGTCCGTCTGCATCCTGGCTTCGGTGATCGGCCAGGGTAGGGTCCCACGGGCTTCCGCACGGCGAATTGGAATCGATCGGAATTATCGCGTCGGGCTCGGGCGTTCTGATGACCGCCTTGCCATTGATGATAAGGTTTCCGTCGATCATCGATATGGTGTCGCCGGGAAGGCCGATGACCCGTTTGATCCAGTCGACCTTGGTTCCGACCGGCGTGACGATGACGATATCGCCGCGCCTGGGGGTTTTGGCGGCGACCCGTCCTTTCATTGGCGGAAGAACGTGAAAGCTGGGGCTGACCCACGACCAGCCATAGGGATATTTGCTGACTACCAGCCGGTCACCAGTAAGCAGTCCCGGCATCATCGATTCGGATGGAATATAGAACGGCTTGGCAATGAGGCTGTGGAATAACAGCACTGCGAACAAGACGAATGCGATGCCACGTACTTCGCGCCACAGCACCGACCCTTTTTTCGCGGTGCCGGACTTGCCGTCCGCCTCGTCCGACAGGGCGTCCTCGCTTACCGTCTCATTCACTCGTTCGGCTCCAGCTTGCGCGCGGTCAGGATGACAAACGCCTGCGCCCACGGGTGGTCGTCGGTCATCGTCAGATGAATGTCGATGGCGTGGCCGTCCGGGGCCATTGCGTCAAGCCGCGCCTTTGCGCCACCGGTCGCGGCAATCGTCGGCTGGCCCGACGGCAAATTCACCACGCCGATGTCCTTCATATAGACGCCGCGCTTGAAGCCGGTTCCGACCGCCTTGGAGAATGCTTCCTTGGCCGCGAAACGTTTGGCCAGCGTTCCCGCGGCGGTGAATGGTCGGCGCGCGGCCTTGGCGCGCTCGATGTCGGTGAAGGCGCGGTTGAGGAACTTGTCACCCCAGCGGTCGAGCGACTTTGCGATCCGCTCGATATTGCACAGGTCGCTGCCGATGCCGACGATCGTCACCCGCGCGCCTCCGCCATCAGGGCGCGCATCGTGCGGACGCTTTCGGCGAGGCCCGTAAAGATTGCCTCGCCGATCAGGAAGTGGCCGATGTTGAGCTCGGCGAGTTGCGGGATTGCTGCGACGGGGATGACATTGTCAAAGGTCAGGCCGTGACCGGCATGCGGTTCGATCCCGTTCTTGGCGCAAAGCGCGGCGGCATCGGCAATGCGCTTCAATTCTACCGTCCTCTCCTCACCCTCGATGTGGGCATAGCGCCCGGTGTGAAATTCGACCACCGGGGCGCCGAGCCGCAAGGCGGCATCGACCTGGGCGTCGCTGGGTTCGATGAACAGGCTGACGCGGATGCCCGCTTCGCCTAGGCGCTCGACGAACGGGCGCAGCGCTTCCACCTGCCCGGCGGCGTCCAGCCCGCCTTCGGTCGTCCGCTCCTCGCGTTTTTCGGGGACGATGCAGGCGGCGTGGGGGCGATGGCGCAATGCGATCGCAAGCATCTCCTCGGTTGCAGCCATTTCAAGGTTCAGCGGCAGGTCGATCTGGCCCATCAGACGGTCGATGTCGCGGTCGGTTATATGCCGGCGGTCTTCGCGCAGGTGTGCGGTGATGCCGTCGGCGCCGGCCTCTGCAGCAAGCTGCGCCGCGCGCACCGGATCGGGAAAATCCCCGCCGCGCGCGTTCCGGATCGTCGCGACATGGTCGATATTGACCCCGAGGCGTAACGCCCGGGTCACTAGGCGGCGCGGCTTCCCGGCTTGATCGCTGGAATCGCCGCAAGCTCGGGCGGCAGCCGGTCCGCAGCATAGGTTGGAACGTCAATTCGGATCAGTGGAACGAACGGCACGCCAAGGTCCGCCCCGCCGCCCGAACGGTCGACGAGGCTTGCTTCGGCCACCACCTCGCCGCCTTCACGGGCGACTGCGGCTATTGCTTCGCGACTGGACAGGCCGGTCGTTACCACGTCTTCGACCATCAGCACCTTGGCACCCGGCTCTAGCGCGAACCCGCGGCGCAGCTGGAAGATGCCGTCAGGGCGTTCGAGGAACATGGCGGGCCGGCCCAGCGCGCGGCCCATTTCGTGACCGATGATCACGCCGCCCATTGCGGGTGAGACGACCACGTCGATTGCCGCGCGGAGGTCCGCCGGAAATCTTGGCAGCTAGCGCTTCGGCCAACCGCTGCGCCCTGGCACCATCCATCAGTACGCGCGCGCACTGGAGATATTTGGGGCTTCTAAGGCCTGAAGAAAGGATGAAATGGCCTTCCAGCAGCGCTTCGGCACTGCGGAACTCGGCGAGGACCTGATCGTCGGTCATGGGCGTGTGCTGGGTCATTGCGGCTCTGGCAAATAGGCGCGGGCAGGGGCCGCTGCAACCGGGGTCAAGAAAGCGCGGCGCGGGCGCTTCACAGTTGGCCAAGCGCTCCCTATAAGGCCGCGCACATGGCGCAGGGCAACGAGTCCGCGTGCCCTTACGCGACCTTATTTATCGGGGTGACGATGAAATTGACTGGATGGGTCCTCGCGCTCGCCGCTGCAGGAATGGTTCCCGCCGTGGCCCAGGCGCAGACCGCGGCCGAGCCGACTACCAATGTGACGGCTGACAACGCCAACCTTGCCGAACCCGCGTCCGGCGCCCCGGCAAGCGCGACTGCCGCAACCGCGATGGACAATGCCCCGGTGATGGCACCAACTCCTGGCATTGGCGTTCCCGATGGCCGCATGGGTCTTCAGGAACAAGTCACTCCAATCGGCAAGGAAGCTGCCGCTTTCCACGACGACTGGCTGCTTCTTCTTTGCGTCGTCATCAGCGTGTTCGTTCTTGCGCTGATGCTCTATGCACTGGTGAAGTTCCGCCGAGGCGCGAACCCCACGCCTTCGCGCAACTCGCACAACACGACCCTCGAAGTCCTCTGGACGCTGATCCCGGTCGTGATCCTGGTCACGATCGCGGTCCCCTCGATCCGCCTGATCCGGCACCAGTACACGCCGCCGCCCGCCGACGTGACGATCAAGGTCACCGGCCACCAGTGGTATTGGAGCTATGAATATCCGGACAAAGGCGTCAGCTTTGACAGCTATATGCTGAAGGAAGCTGGCGATCCCGGCCTCCAGCCCGGCCAGCGTGCCCGGACCGACGCAGATGGCCCGCCGCTGCTTGCGGTCGACAAGCGCGTGGTTGTCCCGGTTGGCAAGGTGGTCAAATTCCTGGTCACTGCTGACGACGTCATTCACAGCTTCGCGATTCCCGCGTTCTGGGTGAAGCAGGACGCCAACCCGGGCCAGGTTCATGAAACGTGGATCAAGGTCGACCGACCCGGTGTCTATTTCGGTCAGTGTTCAGAATTGTGCGGTGCGCGCCACGGCTTCATGCCGATCGCGGTCGAAGCCGTTCCCCAGGCGCAGTTCGACGCATGGGTCGCCGCCAACGGGACTCCGCCGGCAGCCGAGGCGCCGGCTCCTGCCGCCGCCACCAATGCTACCGTGACCACGGCCGCAGCGCCTGCCGCAGCGGCACCTGCAACCGCCATCCCTGCAACCGCCGCCAGCGGCCAGTAAGACCGGAACCGAAATCCCATGAGCACGACCGCCAAAGCCGTCCACCTCAAGGCCCACGGGGCCGAGGAGCATCATCACGATGCGGACCACAAGCCGGGCTTTTTCGCCCGCTGGTTCATGTCCACCAATCACAAGGACATCGGCACGCTATATCTGATTTTCGCGATCATCGCGGGCGTGATCGGTGGCGGCATTTCCGGAATCATGCGCTGGGAATTGATGGAGCCGGGAATCCAAGTCCTCAACCGCGCCTGGCCAATCGGTGCCGGCACCGCCAGCTTTGACGAATGGTATCACCACTGGAACGTGCTGATTACCGCACACGGGCTGATCATGGTGTTCTTCATGGTCATGCCGGCGATGATCGGCGGCTTTGGCAACTGGTTCGTTCCGATCATGATTGGCGCGCCCGACATGGCGTTCCCGCGAATGAACAATATCTCGTTCTGGCTGCTGGTTCCTGCGTTTGCGCTGCTGCTAGGCTCGGCGTTCGTGTCAGGCGGGACAGGGCTTGGCGCGGGCACCGGGTGGACGGTCTATGCGCCGCTCTCGACCTCTGGCTCGTCTGGGCCGTCGGTCGATATGGCGATCTTTTCGCTCCACCTTGCGGGCGCAAGCTCGATCCTTGGAGCGATCAATTTCATCACCACCATTTTCAATATGCGCGCGCCGGGGATGACCCTGCACAAAATGCCGCTGTTCGTCTGGTCGGTGCTGGTCACCGCCTTCCTGCTGTTGTTAGCGCTTCCGGTGCTTGCCGGTGCGATCACCATGCTGCTCACGGACCGTAATTTCGGTACCGCGTTCTTCGACGCTCAGGGCGGCGGCAACACGACCTTGTACCAGCATCTGTTCTGGTTCTTCGGCCACCCGGAAGTCTACATTATGATCTTGCCGGGCTTCGGCATCGTCAGCCAGATCGTCGCGACGTTCAGCCGCAAGCCGGTGTTCGGCTATCTGGGCATGGCTTATGCGATGGTGGCGATCGGGGTGATCGGCTTCATCGTCTGGGCGCACCACATGTACACCACCGGCATGAGCGTCGATGAAAAGATGTACTTCACCGCCGCGACGATGGTCATTGCCGTTCCAACGGGCGTGAAGATATTTTCGTGGATCGCCACCATGTGGGGTGGCTCGATCAGCTTCGAGACGCCGATGCTGTGGGCAATCGGCTTTATCTTCCTGTTCACCGTCGGCGGCGTGACGGGGGTCGTCCTCGCCAACGGTGGCGTCGATAATTACATGCACGACACCTATTATGTGGTCGCGCACTTCCACTACGTGCTTTCCCTCGGCGCGGTGTTCGCGCTGTTCGGCGGCTTCTATTACTGGTTCCCGAAAATGAGCGGGAAGATGTACAACGAGTTCCTCGGCAAGGTTCACTTCTGGGTGATGTTCATCGGCGTGAACACGATCTTCTTCCCGATGCATTTTCTGGGACTGGACGGTATGCCGCGGCGCATTCCCGACTACACGCCCGCGTTCGCGCATTGGAACGAGGTCGCAACTTACGGCTATATGATCACGGCAGCCGGGGTCGGAGTGTTCTTCATCAACCTGTTCTGGTCGCTTGCGGCCGGAAAGAAGGCGCCGGACAATCCGTGGGGCGAAGGTGCAACGACGCTGGAATGGACGCTGTCCAGCCCGCCGCCGTATCACCAGTTCGAAACCCTGCCCAAGATCGACTAGGCAAAAGCAGATGGCGATCGGTATCGGGTTCCTTGCCGCGGCCGCGCTTGCGTCGGCCACCCTCGAACCGGCACCGGTCGCTGTCGGGGCAGTCAAGGTCGCGCCGGTCCAGGCGGACCAGCCCAAGGCGCAGCGCCGTACCGGCCCCAATGCCTATTTCGAACCGACCGCGGTCAACTCTCGCGGGTCGGTCCGGATCGCAGGCAAGACGATCCCTTATCGAGCCGTAGCGGGGACCTTGGTAGTCCATGCCAAGGACTGGCAAGACACGGACTGGCTGGAATTCAATGCGCCGGGCAAGGCGGGGGAAGGCGATGAGCCCAAACCCGAAGCGGCGATGTTTTATGCCGCTTATTTTCGCGACGGCGTACCCACTTCCACGCGCCCGATCACCTTCGCATTCAACGGCGGCCCCGGCTCATCAAGCATCTGGCTGCACATGGGCGCATTCGGGCCGATGCGGGTCGAGACCGTAGACCCCGGCGTCACCAGCGCACCTTATCGCCTGAGGCCCAACGACAAGAGCCTGCTGGATGTCACCGACCTGGTGTTCATTGACGCGCCCGGGACCGGATTCAGCCGGGTCGCGGGCAAGGACAAGGACAAGGCCTTTTATGGGGTCGACCAGGATATTGACGCTTTCGCACAATTCATCGCCGCATTCCTGTCCAGATACCAGCGCTGGGACTCGCCGAAATATGTCATGGGCGAAAGCTACGGGACAATGCGCGGCGCTGGGCTTGCCCCCGCTCTGCAGGATCGCGGGGTCGACCTCAACGGCCTTATCTTGTTGTCAGACATCCTTAATTGGGATCTCATGCCCGACGAGCCACGGCTCAACCCGGGCGTGGACCTGCCCTATGTAGTCACCCTGCCAAGCTATGCTGCCACCGCCTGGTATCACAATCGGATCCAGCGTCCTCAGGGCCCGATCGAGCCGTTCCTTGCCGAAGTCGAAGCGTTCGCGACCGGCGATTACCTGGCTGCATTGATGAAGGGCAATAACCTGCCCGCGACCGAGCGCGATGTCATCGCCGGGCGGTTGTCGGCCTATACCGGCCTGCCGTTGTCATACCTGATCAAGTCGAACCTGCGCGTTGATTACGGGGCCTTCCAGCAGCAATTGCTCGCTTCCGAAGGAAAGGTCACCGGTACCCTGGACACGCGATATTCCGGGCCCGCGATCGATCCGATGGGCAAGCTTGCCGATTACGACCCGCAGTCTAGTGCACTGAGCGGTGCCTATATCGGTGCGTACAACAATTACGTTCGCTCAACGCTTGGCTATGGCGCGGGTATCGACTTCAAACCCGGTATCCCGATCTATTCGGGCTGGGACTATCGCCACCAAGCGCCGGGCGCGTCGCGGTCGCTGATCGCATTGCCCAACGTCCTTCCCGACCTTGCCGTGGCGATGAAGCGCAACCCGGCGATGAAGGTGATGGTCAACGGCGGTTATTTCGATATCTCGACGCCCTATTTTGCTGGCAAGTACGAACTTGCCCACCTGCCCGTCCCGCCGGAACTTCAGCGCAATATCGACTATCATTATTATTCGGCCGGCCACATGCTGTTCGTTCACCTGCCTTCGTTCGCGGCGTTGCGCGCCAATGTCGGCGCGTTCATCGCACGAACTTCAGGACAGCGCTGACCCCGGTGCTTAATCGTCGATCCGCTCAGCCTTTACGATCTTGATTTCCGGGCCAAGCATCTGGCCTTTCATCACCCCGGCACCCTTGTCGGGATCGGTCGGGGAATTGAAAATCGCTTCGACGACTTCGAAGCCGTCGATGACATGGCCAAACGCGGCAAAACCATTGCCGTCGCTTCCGTAGCCGTCGGCATCGAAACCGGGGGTGGCCGACAGCAAGATGAAGAAATCGCTGCGCGCGGTGCCGGGACCGGCATTGGCCATCGAGATAGCCCATTTGTCGTTCTTGAGCCCGGTCGCCGTCGTCGACTCATGCGCGATTGGTTCAAACAGCTTGCGCGCGTCCGAACGAACGCCGCCTTGGATCAAGCCGCCGTCGCCCATCTTCATCGCGCGGTAAAAGGTCTGGCCGTCGAATCGCCGGGATTCGACATAGCGCAGGAAATTCGCAGTGGTGATCGGGGCACGGCCGTTGTCCAGCGCAAGGACGATCCGGCCTTTTTCGGTATCCAGTGCGACCTTGACCAGTTCTTCCTGCGGAACGGCGACCTTGGGGCCGTCGGCTGGGTTTGGCGCGGACTGGGCGATTGCGGGGGTGGCGGCTGCCGCGCACAAAGCGGCGATGAAAGCGAGCTTGATCATGCGCCGCCATTAGCAAGAAATCGATGAACAGGGGATGGGCAGTCCGTTGTGGGCTTTGCGGATTGCTCACAGTCTTTTATAGGCGCGGGCCATGCCCGCATTGGAGCTTCAAACCCCCACGGCCCTTCCGGCCGATTGGCGCGACATCGCAGCCCTTACCAAGCCGCGCGTGATGAGCCTCGTGGTGTTCACCGCGCTGTGTGGCTTGCTCGCGGCGCCGGTCATGCCGCCGTTCGTCATCGGGTTTACCGCCATCCTGTGTATCGCGCTTGGTGCAGGTGGGTGCGGCGCGCTTAATCAGTGGTATGAAGCCGACCTCGACAAGAAGATGCGACGCACCGCGAAGCGCCCGCTTCCCGACGATCGAATGGACCGCGATGTCGCGCTCCAGTTCGGGGTCGGACTCGGCGTTTTTTCGGTGCTTCTGATGGGCGTGGCTGCCAATTGGCTCGCTGCTGGCCTGTTGGCGTTCTCGATCTTTTTCTACGTCGTCATTTATACGATGTGGCTCAAGCCGCGCACTGCGCAGAACATAGTCATCGGTGGTGCCGCCGGGGCTTTCCCGCCGCTGATCGGCTGGGTTGCAGCAACCGGGCAGGTGGCGCTTTTGCCGTGGCTGCTATTCTTTATCATCTTCCTGTGGACGCCGCCGCACTTCTGGGCCTTGAGCCTGTTCGTGCGCTCAGACTATGCCAATGCCGGGATTCCGATGCTTCCGGTGGTTGCGGGCGCGAAGGCTACTCGTCGCCAGGCGTTCGCGTACACGCTTCCGATGGCTGCGGCGGCGATCGCGCCATGGCCGCTTGGTCTCACCGGCCCGATTTACGGCGTGGCTTCGCTTGCTCTCAACCTTTTGTTCGTTGGGCTGGCGGCTGCGATGCTTCGAAACCCGACGACCGATCCAAAGGAAATGGCGCCGGAAAAGCGCCTGTTCGGCTATAGCGTCTTCTACCTGTTCGCACTGTTCACCGCGCTCGTCGCCGACCGATGGATTGCCCTATGACCAATGACACCGAAGTCGTGCGCGCCCGCCAACGCGCCCGCGCCCGGATCACCGCAGTCCTGCTGGGCGGTTTCGTAGTGCTGATGTTCTTCATTACCATCGCCAAGGTGAGTCAAAACTGGTGAACGCAATCTCGTCCCCTAGGCGCTCCAACGCCAAGACCGCGCTGATCATGGCGGCAATCGTGTTCGCAATGCTCGGCCTCGCCTTTGCCAGCGTACCGCTATACCGGATCTTCTGCGAAGCGACGGGCTTTAACGGGACTCCTCAGCGTGCGTCCGATGCCCCCGGGGCGGCCGCCGGGGAAATCGGCATTCGATTCGACGCCAATGTCGACCCCAAGCTGCCGTGGAAAGTCTATCCAAAGCAGAACACGGTGACGATTGCTCCGGGCGCTCGCACGCAAATCCAGTTCGTCGCAGAAAACCTTGCGGATCGCCCGATTACCGGGCGTGCGGTGTTCAACGTGTCGCCCGACATTACCGGGCAAGTATTTCAACAAGATCGCTTGTTTCTGTTTCACCGAGCAAACGCTTGCGCCGCACGAAAAGGTCGACATGCCCGTGGTATTTTTCGTCGACCCCAAAATGATGGACGACGACGATGCGAATTTCGTCAAGGAAATCACCTTGAGCTACACGTTTTATCCGGTGGAATCCGGCGGCCAAGGCCGCTAGAGGCTAGCCAAGGACGACAAAAGGGAAGCCACGATGGCCGGGACCAAGAACCACGATTATCACATTCTCGCACCTGACCCGTGGCCGCTGATCGGCGCACTTTCGGCAGGGACGTTCACCGGCGGGCTGGTGATGTGGTTCCACTCGCATCCTTACGGCAAGATCGTTGCCTTGGCCGGGCTGCTCGGAATCCTGGTCACCATGTTCAACTGGTGGTCGAATACCATCCGTGAAGCCCATGCCGGCGATCATACGCCGGTGGTTCAGCTTCACCTGCGTTACGGGATGATCCTGTTCATCGCGTCCGAGGTGATGTTCTTCTTTGCCTGGTTCTGGGCATTCTTCGATGCTTCGCTGTTCCCAAGCGCGGTCGATGCGGTCGGCGGCCAATGGCCGCCCAAGGGAATCGAAGTCCTCAACCCGTTCGGTTTCCCGCTGCTCAATACGCTGATCTTGCTGTGTTCGGGCACAACAGTGACCTGGGCGCACCATTCGCTAATTCACGGCGACCGCAAGGGCCTGGAACTTGGCTTGCTGCTGACGATCGGGCTCGGCCTGTTGTTCAGCTTTATACAGGCGTGGGAATATGCCCATGCGCCGTTCGCCTTTTCGGGCAATATCTATGGCGCGACCTTCTTCATGGCGACAGGCTTCCACGGTTTCCACGTGATTGTCGGGACGATCTTCCTGATTGTCTGCTACCTGCGTGCGCGCCGCGGCGATTTTACTCCGCGCCAGCATTTCGGCTTCGAGGCAGCGGCCTGGTACTGGCACTTCGTCGATGTCGTATGGCTGTTCCTGTTCGTCTCGATCTACGTTTGGGGCGGCTGGGGCGCGACCTACGTCGGCTGATATGGTGGGGGGTCCAGCGGCAGGTGCCGGACCCTCGCCGGTTGCCCGGGCAGTGCGTGGCTGCTGCCCGCGTTGCGGGACGGGTCGCCTGTTCGACGGGCTCATCCGGTTCGCCCCCAAATGCCGCGCCTGCGGGCTGGACTTCCATGCCTTCAATGTCGGTGATGGACCGGCGGCATTCCTGATCCTGATCGTCGGTGCGATTGTCACAGCCGGCGCGATCTGGGTCGAGCTCGCGTTCAGCGCGCCTTATTGGGTGCATCTTATCTGGCTGCCGGTCGCGGTCGGCTTGACTCTGCTCGGGCTTCGCTTGGGCAAAGCGATGCTGATCGCGCGGGAATATCAGACCAATGCACGCGAAGGCCGGGCCGCCAAGTAATGCGCAAACCACCGCTCATCCCCACCATGCTTGTCGTTCTTGCAATGGCTGCGATGGTGGGCCTTGGCATTTGGCAGGTGCAACGCGCGCAGTGGAAGTCGGATCTCAAGGCCCGTTACGCGCGCGCGGCCGAGTTGCCGCCGATCGCCTTCCCGACCCTTCCGCCCAGTAACGACGCGCTGCCGTTATACCGTCATGCCACCGGCAATTGCCTGAAGGTGGTGGGACGCCGCGCAACCGCCGGCCAAAACCGCGCCGGGACCAGCGGGTTTGTTCATATCGTCGATTGCGCAACCGGTGCCGAGGGACCGGGGATGAGCGTCGAACTCGGCTGGTCGGCGAACCCCAATGCGCAATATCGCTTCGACGGCGGGCTGGTCAGCGGCGTGATTGCGCCAGATCGGGTAAGCCGGATGCGGTTGGTTGCTGCGACACCGCCCGCAGGCCTCGATGCTTCGGCTCCGCCGTCGCTCGCAGCGATCCCTGACAACCATCTTTTCTATGCCATCCAGTGGTTCTTCTTCGCCGCGTTGGCGGGGCTGATCTACTGGCTCGCACTGCGCCGAAAATGGGCAGGCGAGGCGACGTAATGAGCGACCCCACTCTCACCACCATCGTTGCCGAACCTTGGGACGATTATGGGCTGATCGACAGTGGCAACGGCCGCAAGTTCGAACGCTATGGCAATATCATGGTCATTCGTCCCGAGCCGCAGGCGATGTGGGCCCCGGCCAATGCCGATTGGGATGCCGATGCAACTTTCGTTCCGGGTAGCGACGAAGACGGCGGCGGGCGCTGGGTCGAACATCGCGGGGTCCCGCCGCACTGGCAGCTGGCGCGCGGATCGGTTCGGTTCAACGCCTCGCTGACCCCTTTTCGCCACCTCGCTTTTTTCCCCGACATGGCGCCGCAATGGGACTGGATGCGCGTTCGGGCGAGCCACGCTGAAATCCTCAACCTGTTCGGCTATACCGGCGTCGGAAGCCTGATCCTAAGCGAGGCTGGCGGTCAGATTGTCCATGTCGATGCGTCGAAAAAGTCGGTCGAGGCGGGCAAGGCCAATGCCGCCTTGTCCGGGGTTGAGGCCAATCCAATCCGCTGGCTGGTCGACGACGCAAGCAAGTTCACCGCGCGCGAAGTTCGGCGTCAGCGGCGCTATGACGGGATACTGCTCGACCCGCCGAAATTCGGCCGAGGCCCGACGGGCGAGCGCTGGCAACTCGAAGACGACCTTGCTCCCCTAATCGCCGATTGCCGCAAGCTACTGGATTCCAACAGCCGCTTCCTGGTGCTGACCGTTTACGCGGTGCGCATGTCGGCGCTGGCAATCGGCGAACTGGTAGCGCAGGCGATGGCCGATCTTGGCGGAAAGGTCGAGATGGGGGAAATGGCGGTGCGAGAAGAGGCCCGCGGACTATTGCTCCCGACCGCGATCTTCGCGCGCTGGAGCCGCGAGTAATCGTTTAGCCGCGCGCTGCCCGGATCGCGGCGCCTGCGGCAAACGGCGCGAGCGCGAACAGGAACAGGGATGCTGCGGCCTCTAGCATGAGGGCGCTTGAACCGTCGGCAAGGTAGGCCGTGGCGAAAATTAGCAGCGGCACAGCCAGTGGAAACAACAGCAATCCGGCCAGTGCCCCGGCGCGCGGAAGGCCGGCGACCAGCGCAGCAATTGCAACCGACAATGCGGCAAGTCCCGGTGTCCCGATAAGCAGCGACAGTTCGACACGCGCCAGCACGACGCCATCCAGGCCAAGCAGGGCCGCAGCCGGGATCGCGGCAAGCATCAGCAATGGTCCGAACGACAGCCAGTGTGCGGCGATTTTTGCGAGGGCAACGGCTTCCTCGCTTATGCCTTGCAGTGCAAGTTGGTCGAAGGTGCCGTCGGAAAGATCGGGATCGACCAGCCGCTCGATCGGAAGCAAGGCCGCGGTCAAGGCAGCGATCCACACTGCTCCAGGTCCGATCGCACCAAGCACCCTTGCATCGGGTCCGACCGCGAACGGAACGATGGTGACGACCAACAGGAAAAAGGCCGCGGGCATCCACGCCGCCCCGCCAAGGCCGCGCCTGAGGTCGCGGATGACGACCTTGCCGATCATCGCGCCAGATCCACGCGTCGCCACTGGCCGGGCAGCGGGACGTGGCTTGCTGCAAGAACGGCGCCGCCGCCCTCAATATGGCGGGCGACCGCCGCGGCAAGGCGCGCATTGCCATCGGGGTCGAGGCCATTTGCGGGCTCATCGAGCAGCCACAGCGCCGCTCCCGAAGCCGCCACCCGGGCAAGCGTCGCGCGCTTCTTCTGACCGGTCGAGAGGTAGCGTACAGGGACATCGACAAGGGCGTCGAGGCCGAAGCTGCGTATTGCTTCGGCCAGCATATCGCCGCCCCAAAAGGTCAATGCCTGGCCAAGCGACAATTCGCGATCGAGCGCCAGATGGTCGTCGGCAAGCGCGAGCGGCGCAGCTTCGACCCGGCCCGCCTGCGCGCGTAACAACCCCGCTGAAAGCCGAAGCAGGCTCGACTTCCCGCAGCCATTGGGGCCCAGCAACTGGACCGTCTCACCCGCTGCCACGGCCAGCGTGAAACCTTGGAACAGCAGCCGCCCGCCGCGGACCAGCACGACGTCTTCCATCGCAAGCAGCGCAGTCATGCCACTTGTTCCTCAAGCGCGTGCATGTCCTCGTCCGAAAGGCCAAAATGATGCCCGATTTCGTGGATCACGACGTGGGCGACGAGATGCTCCAGCCTGTCTTCCCCGTCGGCCCATTCATCGAGGATCGGTCGCCAGAACAGGCGCACTCTGTCGGGCAGGGCGCCCGATTGCTCAACGCTTTTTTCGGTCAGCGGAATGCCTTCGTAAATGCCGGTCAGCTCGAACGGGTCGTCGATCTCCATCGCAGCCAGTGTTTCGGAATCCGCGAACTCTTCGACTATCAGTACCAGCGCGCCAAGTTCGCGCGCAAAGGCTGGCGGAAGTGCGGCCAGCGCCTTCCTCGCGATTCGCTCGATGTCCTCGGCGGTTGGGGCGGGTCCGAACTGCGTCATTGTCAGCCAATGCGCATAGGGGCGAAGCCGGCGATCCGGCAAGGTTGCCGTATCGGTTCCACCCCTCTACATGCCCGACGATTCCAGTGCATGCGGAGCGGTGGCCGAGTGGTCGAAGGCGCTCGCCTGGAAAGTGAGTATACGGCAAAACCGTATCGAGGGTTCGAATCCCTCCCGCTCCGCCACACAATATCTGCGAGAAGGCTCACCCAGTGGGGCCAAGCCCAAAGTCGCT
This sequence comes from uncultured Alphaproteobacteria bacterium, assembly GCA_963703115.1. GTDB lineage: Bacteria > Pseudomonadota > Alphaproteobacteria > Sphingomonadales > Sphingomonadaceae > Sphingomicrobium. Next base: position 7,355 of record OY969788.1, on the reverse strand, counting down.
GAATTTGGTACGGTATTTTCGACCAAACCGCACCTACTGGACCCCAATCGATCAATCAAAAAACAGGATAAATCGCTGACATCGGATCAAGCGACTCTTGCGGTCACGAGTTTGAGACGGTTTGCCTACGCGATGTCGGTCTCGCACGGTGGCGTTCAGAAGCGCTGCCTCATTTATCAACAACGCTCTGAGCAAAGGCCAAGGTCGACGCCTGGCTGCGATGGCGGAGCTTGGAGCGTGCAGCGTCAAGTTTGAAAATCTGTCGTTGCTCGTCCCAATCAATCGGAATGGGCCGCTCGATCACTTGCTCCAATTTCAGGTGAGCGGGCTGCCGACCCGCTAGGATGGCGGCTTGGAGATCAGGCGCGAGGAACGCCAGACGAACCAGCCGGCGCTCATACAGAGACGCTGGGGCTTCGTGAAGGATAGGCAAGCGTTGGCGGTCGAGCTGGATGAGAGAGTGAGCGCGACGCAGTGCAGCAATCATGACCTCATCAAAACAGGTCTCCGGTTCATTGGCGAGCTGGATGGCCGTTCGTCCGCGTTGGCTTCGGATACGAAGCGGCAGCTCCAGCCGCAGGTAATCTGGATCGACCGGATCGACAGTTGCGATTTCTCCAGCACGGAGAGGCAGGGCCGCCCCCTTTGGTAGGCTGGCTTGAACATGGACAACGAGTGCCGTTGACTGAACCTCGACCCGACGAACTAGGCAGAGGAAATTTCCCTCGTGCGCCGGAAAGAGACGCGCCAGGACCGAGCCGAGCTGGTCCTCGATCGCTGCGCCGGGCACGCGCTGAAGCCCGGCACCATTTGACTGGGAACCGCCTTTGTTCGTCGCATAGTAGCGGTACACTTTCGGACCTTTGCCGCGTGAGGCCGCGGGGACCATTGGACGCCCGGCTGCGTCGAAGATCCGGCCAGTCAGCGGCGCTTTGATTTTTGACTCTTGCTTTTTCTTCGAGCGTCTTGCTGCCGCATCGAGCCGAGCTTGGACGCGGTCAAAAAGTTCGACGTCAACAATGGCCGCGTGAGCGCCCGGATGGACGATCGACTTGTGTCGGATCATGCCAAGATAAACAGGGTTGCGGAGCAAGCAGTAGAGGGCGCCGCGGTTGAATTTGGTAGCTCCCATTTTGCGTCCGCTGCGAGCGGTCCACTGCTTAGGGGTTATGTTCTCTTTAGCCAGCCAATCGTTCAGCAAGCTCACGGACCGGAGTTCGAGGTAGCGTTCAAAAATGCGGCGAACGAGGACCGCCTCCCTCTCGTTCACTCGGAGTATGCGCTTATCCTCCGCAGGTAGATCAAAACCGAGCGGAAGAACGCCGCCCATCCACAGCCCTTTTGCCTTTGACGCAGCGATTTTGTCGCGAATGCGCTCACCAGTCACCTCGCGCTCGAACTGCGCGAAGCTCAGCAGTACATTAAGGGTTAACCGCCCCATCGAGCTGGTAGTATTAAACGCCTGTGTAACCGAGACAAAGGTAACTTCTGACGGTCGAACAGGTCGACCATTCGCGCGAAGTCCGCAAGGCTGCGAGTTAGCCGATCGATCTTGTACACGACGACCGTGTCGATCCTGCCCGCTGCGATGTCGGCTAACATTGTGCCGTAACGCGGGCCTGTCCATCGAACCACCCGAGAAACCACCGTCACCATAGCAATGACGGCAGCAGCGGTCCAGCCCTCGTGCGCTTGGCTTTTCACATAGGCTTCGCAGGCCTCGCGCTGCGCATCGAGACTATTGAATTGCTGCTCAAGCCCCTTCTCGTTCGATTTGCGGGTGTAAATCGCGCAGCGCACAGGTCCGGCCTTGCTCATGGCTTCTTGGCTCGGAGGCCGAAGAACTGCGGTCCATTGCGACGCGAGCCGGTCATCGCCAGCGCTACCGCTGACAGACTAGGGTAGCTGCTCCCGTTCCAGCGAAAACCATGATGCTCGACGACGACTTCTTCGGTCCGGCCCTGCCAGATGCGCGTAATCCTGGTGCCCGGCCCGAGATCGAGACCTTCGGCAAAGACCGGTCCGCTGCGCTTGAGCTTGCGGCGGGTAGCGCGATCAAGTCCCCCATGCAGCTTAGCCTGCAGCCGCCAGGCCAGGATCATCCTAAGCAGATCGGGTGAACGCAAAGGTGGGGCGGCGCCGTATTCTTTTGCCCAGAGGACACGAAGCTCGACCAGCGAAAGCGGCTCGAGCGCGGCGATATTGAAGGCGGAGTCGATGGCATGGTCTCCTCGGCAAGTCGGAGACCGTGCGTCTCCTACCGAGAAAGCCCGCGTCGACGCGGGAGTAACCCCAAAACCTCAATTGCGGCGGATTAGCTAGAACAATCGGACTGGTTCGGCAGGAACTGTGTCAGGGAATTTGCTTGCACATCCGCCGGCCCGTCCGCCCGCAAGCCGCCCATTTCTGCCAAATTGTTCGCCCTTACGGCTGCCAGCGGATTTTGAAGTCAGGGAACTACAGTTTTCGAAGACAGGGAACTGCGCTTCTCGAGGTCAAGCTCAAGCAGTTTAGCATGGCTCGGCTAAACGGTTTTCAGCCGCGGGGCATTTTGCGCGCCATAAGTCGTGATTCCATGATCGCCCTGAATCAAGATGATTTCGAGGAGCGGCTAGAATGTCTAAGATTGTGGTTCACACCGACGACCTGCCCAACTGGGCTCTGCGCAAGCAAAAGCTGCCTTCGACCTATCTCGGGTTCCTGCGTGAGGCTGCCTATCCGTCGCCGGACGGCAAGAAGATCGAAACCCTCGAAGACCGGATGTTGCGTCAGCACTGGGACGAAATGCTGAAGGGAAACGCCCAGGCTCGCGACTGGCTGCTGCGGAAGGTTATGAAGGATAATGACGCAGTGCTCGCGGCGGCGCCGAAGCGTCCCATGGTAGTCATCGACGGCATCCACAATTTCCAGCCGCTCGCGCCAGTGCTCGAACTGCTGGGTTGGGTGACCGTCGATACTCCGGAAGACGCAAACACTGCGGCCCCGACCATCACTTTGTCCCCGGAGTTCCTCGACCAGCTTGATAAGCGCTGCCGTCCGGACAAACTCGCTCCGGTGCTTGCCTGGCACGATGCCGGTGGTCAGCAGACCCCCCGCATCAATCGTGACCTGGACGACGACTGATGCCTGGCTATCGTGACCCGCCCAAGCATTCCCGATTTAAGCCGGGCCAGAGTGGCAATCCGAAGGGCGGCCCGCGGGGTCCGCGCCGCAAACCGGTTCAGCGAGGCTCAACCTTTTTGAATGAGACAATCAGCTGCACGATTGGCGGGAAAGCGTTCAAAGGTATGCGCCGTCAGGCCATCCCGATCATTGCCGCCCTTTGGTCGCTGACCAAGCAGAATCCGGGATCGACCGCGCCAGGCGCCAGCGAGAAGGCGAAATTGTCCAAGCCAAACCTCGCCCTCCAACAATTGCTGATGAAGCTCGCCGAACAGGAAGAGGCGATCGACCGGCGCATCCGCCGCGACGAGCCCCTTCATGTCATCGTTTCTTTTCCAAGTGGGCGTGACGTCGTCAGCTGCATCGAGGACGCAGCTGACGTCGCCGGCTTCGGCGTCAAGGCCTACCATAAGAGGAAATCCGGGCGGGTGCTGCTCCAGAATTGGGTCATCGAAAATGGCCCCGCCATGCTCGGCGATCGGCGCCTGAACTCGTGACGAGCAGAAGCAGATCTTGGCCGCGGCCCGCTTTCCCAAGAAGGTGCAATGGCCCGACTGGTGGGAGCCTCGACCTCCGCGAACGCCGGAAGGTTGGCGCGCGCCCAGGTCGCCAAGAACATGACCCCGCCGAAGCCACCCGAGACCATCCGCATGGGGTTGAAGGACTACATGATCGCCCGCGAACCATATCGGCTTCAGGAAGAAGAGCTGGTACCTGCGCGTTACTACGCGGCCGCAGAGCCCGAAGATCGAGAAATCCTACGCAAGCCGTTCGAGCGGCCCGGCTACAAAGGGCTGTAACGAAACCCTTTCCCCCGTGCAGGTCGTGACGGCAGCATGGCCTTAGTGGCTCTCCAAAGCCGCGGAAAAGGAGCACGACATGCCCATAATCATTCAAGACGAGCCCGAGCAGCTTGAATCCGGCCTGGCAGCTGCCCGTGTTTGTCGATCAGGTCCGCCGGATTCACCTCAACCTCCTAACCGACTATTTTCGTCGCGCCGTATGATACGCTCGACGAGATCGGCGACCAGTTGGACTGTCCCTCTCACGATGAGGACTATGGCGCAGCTGGCGCTCCGCCATCTTTCGCCTCGGACTGGCCAATTACGATCCGCTGATGGGGGGTGTCGCGCTTCGCGAGATCCGCCGCGACACGCTGCTCGAACTCTTCGATCGTTGTCAGGAGATCAATTCGCGAGCTGCTTCGTGGCTGGGGCAAGCCGACGCTCAAAGTTTGCCGGCTGCGCCAGCTAACCTTTATCGCTTGCGGCTCCTCTGGTCGAGATGGTCTGCCTGATGGTGGAGCGTTCAGATCTTGGGCCCCATGCGGAACGAGAAGGTCATCGATACGCTGTCCTGGATGATCGACTATGCCTCGTCGATCTGCGGCAATTTCGTGGATGCGCGAGCGTGACAAGGACGTCACGATCGGCACTCAGGCTCGCGATCTCGAGCTCAAGGAGCTCGCCGATGCCGGTGGTCCTGCGCCTGAGCGAGGTGCAACGCAACCCCTCGAGCGTCACCGCGTGACTTCGCCGACTTCGCATATTCGCGAAGTCTAATCCAAAAACATTGCATGGAGCTTCACCTCCGGCCCTCTGTGTTCGCGCGGAGGGCCCTTTGAGTGCGCCTCAGCCCGCCGGTAAGACCAAGAAGGATTTGACGACGCCCGATTAGTATGTGCCACACAGGTCGATGAAGAACTCAGACACACAAGATCGAAAGATCGCCTCCTCGGAGCTGAGCGCAGCGAACGTTCCTCCGGACGACGCAGAGCTCGAAGTTCTTGAGGCCTTCTGCTTGACGATCGACGAGTATCAGGTGGGCGTCGCTCGATCGACGACCTTGTCAGCGAGGCCCGGCGCCTTGAACGAGACGGGCTTGAACTTGCTACGCTTGATGAACTCCGCAATGTCGCTTTCATCCGTCAGCGTGAACTGCGTTGGACGACATATGGCGACGACCTTGCTGACGCGCCGCTCATTGCCAAGATACGAAGGGCGGTTGTGGAAATCCGTTGCCGAGTGGCCTAACGGTGGTTCGACCAAACTCAGTAGAAGAGCACGGAAATGTCATGAGTTACCGGACGGATTCAGTATAAAAGAGCTCCGAAATGTCATGAGTTGGGTCCGGCTCGCGATCTAAGATTTGACGACCCGCGCATAGTATGTGCCACACAGGTGATGAACCAAAGCTCTCTCCGAAAAAGCGCTCCTGATCAGGCGCTTAGTGTCGCGGACATCCTTACTCGGATCCGCTCCCGCCGACCGTCACCGACGCCAGATAGGGAGCTTCGCGCGCCCGGCCGTAGCTTAGCCAAGCCAAGCGACCGGAAAATCAGCCCATCGGCCACGAGCGATGTTCAGCGCGGTAACGAGAACCAGCGTCGGTATTGGAACGGAGGAAAGCGACAGCCGGCCAAGATCGTACTCCCCGCCGAGCTGGATCTGCTCCTGCAGTATGCCCAGAACCGTCGTTACGCCGAGCGAAACCGGGTCATCGTGCTACTCAGCTTCAAGGCTGGCATGCGTGCTTGCGAGATATCAGGGTTGAACTGGGAAATGGTCCTTGCCAGCGACGGCGTCGTCGGGGACCAGCTTTTACTTGCACAAGGCATCACGAAAGCGGCAGGGGCCGAACCATCCCGATGCACGCCCAGCTTAAGGAGGCCTTGCAGATCCTTCATCACGCCCACGGCAAGCCGATCACCGGCCACGTTCTCATATCTGAGCGGAAAAGCAGGTTTAAAACGCAGAGCGTCGTGAACTGGTTTGCCGATGCATATCGTCATCTTGGACTGGCGGGTTGCTCTTCGCATTCGGGAAGGCATTTATTATTACGACATCGGCGCGCGTCCTGGCGAAAACGGGTGGATCCCTGCGCGATATTCAGGAGCTTGCTGGCCATCGAGCGCTGACAACCACCGAGCGGTACATAGAAGGCGATCGAGAAGCTCAGCGTCGATTGATCGAGTGCTCTGGCCGTCTGACCCGGGCAGACTGCTGGCCGAAAGCGGACGTAAGCCCCGATGTCTCTTAAAGGGTGGAAAGCGGACATTAGCGTCGGTGGTGCTTTGCGATTTGCTCTGGCGATAATCTCAAGACCGCGCCGCATTGTTGTAGAGAATGTCACGCTTCTGTTCCTCGGTCAGGAAGTCCGCGCTTGTAATCGCGTTGATTGCTACTTCTATAGTTTGCGGCCACACCATCTGGTCGCTGCCGAACATAATGCGCTTGGCATAACCCGCATCGGTCAGGCGCTTGAGGATGAAATGAAATTCCTTTCGCGGAACGCCCCAGTTGTCCGCAGAAATGTCGACGAAAACTTGGGGATGGGCGTTCAGCAGCATGATCATCTCGTCGACCATCGGCATGCCCGCATGCATGACATAGACCCGCATCTTCGGATGCCGAACGAGTAATTCTTCAAGTAGAAGCGGGTTGCCGAGTGCGGCGCGATATTTCGGATATATCCAGTAGGGACCGCCAGGCGCGCCATATCCCATGTGAATGCCAACCGGCACGTCCAGACGCTCCGCCATGGCATAGAAGGGTTCAAGGGCGGGATGATCCGGGGCAAGCCCTCGATATTGGGGCGTTACCTCAGCGAATACCTTTGTTTCCCCGCTCCGAGCCTGTGCTTCCAGTGCCGCCAGGTGCGAGACAGGCGGCAACCCTTCGTCAATGAAGAAGTTAGCGGCTGGAAGGAAACGGTCGGGATGTTGCTTGCGCCATGCCGCAACGATTGGACCGTCCCCAGAAATAACTCCGGCGACAATATTAAATCGTTTCATCGCAGCGATGGTTTGGGCCAACACCGCGGCATCTGTTGCCGGCGATTGAACCATCACCTTGCACCGCGCTTGGGCAGCGAAATCAAATGGCTTGGCCGGGTCGATCCCATGCATCTCGACACCCTCAGCGCCGACACAAGCAGCCACGCTTTGGCCCCCGAACTCCGTGAGCGACCACGCGTGCATGTGCATATCGATTATGGGCGGTGGGTCAGGAGCACTTGCCTGAGCAGCAAGCACAGCAAGAATTGGCAGGAACGACACGGGCATCCCCTTTCAGCGCTAGATTACCGAAATGCCTAACGTCCGCAATGGGTCGATTCAGTCGCCGAGTGACAGGCTGAACCAGTGGTCGGATCTGGAGCCCAGGTTCCCGAAAGCAGACCGTCGGCTAACGGCC